>CAZQXU010000056.1:4343-4581 GCA_964597385.1 uncultured Nitrosopumilaceae archaeon
TCAATGATGTTAAATCAAAAATAAGCACAAAAATCCAAAAACAGGCCAAATCCAAACCCTCTTTGCGAGAAAAAATGAGTGCTAGTCGTAAGGCTGCTGAAAAACTGGCTAAGGATTTAGAGAAAAAAACTAAAGCTGAGGCAGCGGCTGCAAAAGCACTTGAAAAAGCATCTTCTACTCTTCAGGCAATATTGGCTAAAAAACGAAAATTATCGAAACTAAAAGCTGCAAAGAAGGC
>CAZQXU010000056.1:4681-7271 GCA_964597385.1 uncultured Nitrosopumilaceae archaeon
ATCAAAGAAAAAGTCCAAAGCTCCAGCAAAGAAGGCATCAAAGAAAAAGTCCAAAGCTCCAGCAAAGAAGGCATCAAAGAAAAAGTCCAAATCCAGAAGATAATTCTATTCTTTAGATAGTATTTTTCTAAAAATATCGTTAGTGTTAAAGTATGCCTTATCTTAAGAATTTTAATTAAAATGAAAAAACGCGGTCCTATAATTGGAATTTCTGGATTAGTGCTAGTAATTGTGTCTCTTTTGATTATTGTGTCTGTTTTTCCGACGTCTAGTTTTACTGATGGGGATTTTTACGCTCCTACTATGTTTGAAGGAATGTTTAATCAAATATCTGAAAAAATCTCAATTAATCCAGGTGGGTTAGGGTACTATTCTTACAGTGCCAAATCTTATGATATTCCTTTGTTATGGGGAGTTCAGATACTTGATTATCGCGATGGAGATAATCTTTCAATATCTATTTCAAACATTTATGGTGATGATTACGGTGTATTTCCACAAGATGGTCCAATTATTTTTGAAATGTTAAAAATTACTAAATCTGATACATTAAACTTTGAAATTCAAAATCATGGTTCTAGAATGGTTGACGTGGTAGTGATGATTTCTGAAGATCCTGATAATTCTAATGGATTTTCAAATCCAAATTCTCCATTTATGAATAAAATTTTGCCTTTAGCAATATCTGGCATTTTGTTGATTCTTGGTATTATTGTGTTAATTGTAGGGATTGTTTTATACTTCATAGATTGGAAAAATATTCAAAATAATAAACGAAATTTCTAAATGATTGTTTTACTGAAATTATCGTTTTTGAAACTAGTTAATGAATAAAATTTAAATTAAAAATTATTGTGGATTAATTTCCATCTTGCCGAATTTGCCTTTTGTTAGAGAGACCTCTCCTTTGAATTCATTTGTGTATCCGTTTGTAATTACTACCGTGTCTCCTACATTTACTGCTTTAATGTCATCTCCCCATAAAGTTAGTTTCATGTCATCTGCGCCATCAGATATTACTGCATCACATACATCAACAGTGCCACCTGTTTTGAGATTCACTGTTCTTGGATCTCCTTTGCTTTTTACTTCTGCTTTAAGATTAATACCGCTTCGCATTTTTTTTACTTCTGCTACTGATTGAAATTCTGCCATGTATTTTGACTCTAGTTTGCACAATTATAAGCTTTTTTAAATATTTTTGATTGATTAAAAAAGTTCAATTTAATCTCTAAAGATATCCAGATATTTTCTAAACATCCTGACTTGGTAATGTGAACCATAAAAATATGTGAAAATTATGTTTATTTTGATATTTTATATTCGATCTGAAATGATTCTATATTTTTGTTATAATTGACGATTATACCCTATTATTACCATTAATTACCAATTATTACCAATAGTATATATACCCCATTATGTTGTGGATATCATGAATACACAAAACCCACAATCAAATCAGTCGGGCAATGCATATTCATTGTACAAGCAAAATGTTCAAAAATACTTTGAAAACGTTACAAAAAATGTACCACAGTATTTTCAATCAATGACCCATTTACAAGAAGAATGTGTCAAAGCTTGCGAAAAAACAATCGATGCTTCACTATCAATGCAGCAAGAATTTGCAAAAAAGAATGGACTTTCAACTGAAATTCCAGATGCAATGAAAACTACATTTGTAGATATTAACAAGCAAGTTGTTCAAGCAAATACTGTCCAAAATCAAATTGTAAAAACCACAATTGATGCAACAGTACAAAATATCAAAACATTCAATGATAACGTAAGCGCTTTTGCTGACTTGAATAGAAACATTGTCCAATCTTGGATAACACCATTCACACAAGTAAAAAACTAGTGTGAGTGATTTTTCTTTTTTACATCTTATTTTATGATCTTTTACCTGATGATCCCTACTTATCAAATGAGATTTTGAATGTCCTCTTGTTTTTTAACAAAATTGACCATCCTTATTTTTCTAGATTATCTTTGTAATGTTTCATACTTGGAAAAATACATTTTAAAAAATTCTTGACATTTTACGATCTTTTCTCAAATTTTATCCAATAGCAATCGAAAAATATCGGTCATTATTGAGTCTCATTGCAGAGGTATCGAAGCCCGGTCAACCGAGAAGGACTCAAGATCCTCAAAAATAGGAAATCCTTTCTCTCAGGAGTTCGTGGGTTCAAATCCCACCCTCTGCACTATTAAAATTCTGAAAATATTTGAAATTTTTTGAAAAATTTAGGCTACGATTTGTTTTACTTTGGTAATGGAATGTTTTGAAATTTTCTTGTGCATGTTTGCAATATTTTCATCTTTAAACGTAAGATTGCATCTAAAACACTTCCATCTACCTTCTGCCATGAGTTCTATACGCATAATTTGCTTATAAGTATATTGAACGATTGATGCAATTTCTTCCAATTTCTGATCATTGATCTGTTTTTTTTGCAATTTTTTGTCTTTTTACGATCATTTTGTTATATTTTCATGCTTAAAGCTCAATCCAAGGGTTTAGAAATAAAAAAATTCTGATTATATCGAAGATAAGTTGGATATTTTAGAAATTATTGCCGAG
>CAZQXU010000057.1:0-7211 GCA_964597385.1 uncultured Nitrosopumilaceae archaeon
TACAAAAACAGGAGAATTGTTTTCTTAATGTGCAGACTAAGCTAATTTTTGTAACGGGGGGGGTTATGTCTGGTCTTGGAAAAGGAGTAACAACGTCATCAATTGCAAAATTATTACAATTAGCAGACCAAAAAGTATCATGTATCAAAATTGACCCATATCTAAATTATGACGCAGGTACCATGAATCCAGTTGCGCATGGAGAAGTCTTTGTTACAGAAGATGGAGGTGAATGTGATATGGATATTGGAAATTATGAAAGATTCTTAAATCAAAACATTCCAAAAAGCCACAATATCACAACAGCCCAAGTATACTCTACAGTCATTGAAGCAGAAAGAAGAGGAGAGTATCTTGGAGCATGTGTTCAGATCATCCCACATATTACAGATGAGATAAAAAATAGAATTAGAAAAATAGCCGAAGAAGAAAATCTTGACTTTTTAATTGTTGAATGTGGAGGAACTGTAGGAGACATAGAATCACTTCCATTTTTAGAGGCATTAAGACAGATAAGAGTGGAAGAGGGACCACAAAATGTAATTTTTGTGCATGTGACACTTGCACCATCACTTGATGTAGTAGGAGAACAAAAAACAAAACCCACACAACACAGCGCACAAGAGTTAAGAAGAATAGGAATTCAACCAGACTTTTTAGCTGTAAGATGCAGTACTCCTTTAGAAGAAAAGACAAAGAAAAAAATTGCGTTATTTACTAATGTTACTGCAAATGACGTTTTATCATGTCATGATGTAAAATCAATTTTTCAAGTACCACAAATACTATATGATCAGGGAATTATGGATTCATTATTTACAAAGTTTGGAAAAGTTGGGATGGTAAATGCATCAGCAAACTGGGACAAATGGAATGCAATTGCAGATTCAATGATAAATCACGAAGACAAAAAAGTAAAAATCGCCATGGTTGGAAAATATGTTACGCTTGCAGATAGTTACGTCAGTGTAAATCATGCACTAAAACATGCAGGTGCAAAATTAGGAAATTCAGTTGAAATTGATTGGATTGATTCTGAAACAATTACAGATTATGATATTTTGTCAAGATATGATGGCATACTGGTACCAGGTGGGTTTGGAATTAGGGGTTCTGAAGGAATAATAAAAACTGCAAACTATGCAAGAGAGAAAAACATACCATACCTCGGCATATGTTTTGGATTTCAGTTAGCAACAATTGCATTTGGAAGAAATGTTTTGAAATTAGAAGATGCAAACTCTACTGAAATAAAAGCAGATACCAAAAATCCAATTGTTGATTTACTTCCAGAACAAAAAAACATCTCAGATATGGGAGGATCATTACGATTAGGTGCAAACGATGTCAAGATAAAGCCAAATACCATGTCACATAAAATCTACAATTCAGATACAATTAGCAAAAGACATAGACATCGATATGAAATTAACAAAAAATACATCCCAGAACTTGAGAAAAACGGAATGATATTTTCAGCAGACAGTGATGGCGGTAAGAGAATGGAGATGTTGGAGATTCCAAATCATAAATTCTATCTAGGGGTTCAATTTCATCCAGAATTTAATAGTAGACCAGGATATCCAGAGCCAGCATTTGAGGCATTTATAAGAGCTGCATCGCAAAAATAACATCTATTCTATTTTTGATATTTCATAGATTTTTTGTCTGGCATCTCTAATTGAGATTTTCTTTTTCACATAACCTTTTTTTAATAAATGACTAAGTGCCAACCTAACGGTTCTGCTTGGGAGTAGTGTCTTATTTGCAAGATCTTTTTGGGTAAGGGCACCTTCATACTCTAATGTTTTTAATAATAATTTAGAACTAGGTGGCATACTAAGCAATTCTTCAGCAAGATGAACTTTTTTTGCAAGTGCAGATATTGCAGTAGAATCTTTTTTTAGACGAATAATTTTTGCAGGGGGCAAATACTGGGTGCATTCCACCATGCTGTTTACTTTGTATCTATCAAGGCCATCAAGTACAACTTCACAATGAAGTCTAGCGGAAATATCACTAATTTGAATAGAACTTTTGTTTGATACTATGATTGGTCTTCGTGTAATATCTAAAGAGTTGACAGAAATTATTTCAAATACATCAGAATCATGAAACAGCATAGGACCTCCAGCAGACATTGAATATGCAGATGACCCAATCGGGGTAGAGATAATTATTCCATCACTATTGTCATGCCATACTTCTTCATCGTTTACTCGTAGTGTGTGTTCCATCAACATTGCACTTTTTGATGAAAATATTGCAACATCATTTAAGACAGGGTAGACATTTTTTCCATCAATTTTTACTCCTAATCTAGGTACTTCCTCAACTGTATAATTTTGTTTTTTTAGAATTCTTACATAAGACGAAAACTCTCTAATATCAATCTGAGCTAAAAATCCGCTAGATTCACCTTCACTTATTCCAAGTACTGGAGATATGGAATCAAAGTGTCTATGAAAATAATTTCGGACTCCCTTATCTCCTCCAAGCACCAAAACACAATCAGTTTGTTTTGCTTTTGATTTTGCAGAAATCATAAATGATTCAATTTCTTCATTGTCTAAAATTTTTTTAATTGTTTTTGCTGCAGAGTCAGTTGTACCAGAAGCATAGATACCTATTTGCACAGTGAAATGAAACTAGGAGTTCAATAAAAGGATAAAGTACTAAATTGTTCTATACTTAATCAAATTATAAAAATATGAAGCATTAGTCTCAATTGCATGTTTTTGTGGTATTTTTAGCAAACCTATCTGCTTTGAATCAAGTGCTGCTTGAGCAGAACCACCTGCAAAACATAGAGCCCAAAGAAAGTCTTTTTCTTTTAGCATAGTACAGCAAAATGTTGCACAAAAAATATCTCCAATACCTGTTGTGTCATATACTTCCTTGTTGGGCAAAGTAATGGAGTAAATTTTATCTTTCACCAATAATGAAACTTCAGTTTTGTTTGTAAAAATGACGTGTTCAACACCTTTTTTCTGTAATGCAATCATCATTTCATCATTTGTTCCAGTTACAATTTTTTGAGATTCTTCAGGATTTACCTTGATTGCATTGACCCCAGTTAGATCAAGATCAGTATTTTCTAAAATAACATTTTTGCTTAAATTAACTCTACGTAAAAATCCTTGTGGATCAACTAGAGTAAAATTAGAATCTTTTTTAATTTTAGAAAATAAATCGTTGGAAATTTCATGAAAGATTGGTGTAATTAATGAACCATCAGCATTTACGTCATTACATTCAATTGGCTCACACTCATTTAATAATTTTAAAGTTCTATCAGAACCGGTTATATTTATTGCAAATCTAGTAGTGAGCTTTTCAGAAAAACCATTCTCAAATTTAATGTTATTTTGAGAAAGATATTGTTGCGGAAAATCTTTACCAAATTTGGTGTATAGTGAAACATCAAATTTTAATTCCCTTGCAGTTAAACCAGCATAACAAGCTGCACCTCCAATTTGTTCATGAGTTTCACCTTCAATAGTAATTGAATCAATTGCACAGTGTGAAAATAAGGCCAATTTCATAAATTAAGTTAAAATTGTAATGATTTAGTTTTTTGCATTGTTTTTATCAAAGCATTCCTGACAAAGCAAGTTCCCTTTCATTATAACCAACTCCATATTTGATTTAAAGCAAACATGACATAGGCCACGCATTATATTTCAACAATACTTGTTCTAACATTAAAACATGATCGGATTTCAAAAAACAAGGCATTGAAGATGAGAATCTAGAGACATGTACCTAACGATCGAATAATTTTGAATGTCATCATATAGAGATATTTTATCAAATGCCAAGTAATTGCATCATCACTGCAATTGGGCAGAGAAAATTACTTACATTTTAGATTAGAGATATTCAAAGCACACAAGAATATAAGGAGGGGAAATCGATGATTTTTATGCCACTTAAACGTGCAAGTCGAGGTCGTACCAAAGGAGGTAAAGGATCCTCAGGAACAGTACAGTGTACAAACTGTGGTTGTACCGTTCCAAAAGATAAAGCAAAAAAAGTCACTGGCAGAATCAATCTAGTTGAACACACTTTGGCAAAAGAACTACGAGCTCAAGGAGCATACATTGCATCACCAACAGTTTTGAAATGGTATTGCATCTCTTGTGCAATTCACTTTAAGATTTTAAAAATTAGATCTGAAGACAGTAGAAGACAGCGTGGAAAACTGCGTTAGTAGTTTTTGTTAAAATATAATCAGATCATTAATTTAAAATTAATTAAAAATTATTTTAGATTGGAGTTTTGCCCTTCTCAGATCGTGAAACAGTGAATCATTTTGTACTACAATCAATGCTCTAATATTCTTCATTGTTGGGCAATATACTGAATTTATTCAATATAAAAAAACGTTAGTGATTAAATAGTAAAAATATTAAAAGTTCATTTAGTGTGTTCTTTAATATTTTTAGCAGTAGTTATCATTCTTTGAACTAACGTAATTCCTGCAATAACTATAACAATCATTATTGCAGGTTCCATATATCCAATTATTCCAATTATTGCAATAACAAGTAGACGTTCTGCTCTCTCACCAATACCAATCCCTTGTAGATTGATGTTAAGAGTATCAGATTTTGCTCTAGCATAACTTACCAATAGAGACAACGTGATTGCAAGCATTACAAGATACGGTTCGGCATACCCACCAATCAACAATCCTAAAAAGATTGCAACTTCGGCAATCTTATCAAACATTGAATCAAGATATGATCCTTTTTTTGAAGTTTTTCCAGTTATTCTTGCAACTTGTCCATCAACCATATCAAAAAATCCAGATACAAGTAACAAAACACCGCCAATAATCAATCCAAATTCAATTCCCATTCCATATACTACTGCAGATGCAAGAGCAAACACAAGACCTACAAATGTCCAAAAGTTGGGCGAAAGCCCAGTAGATGCAAACGCCTTTCCAATCTTTTCAAGTATTGGCTGTAATGTTCCCCTTAGATTATTTAACATTGTAAATTTCCCAATTGTATTTTCAACATAGTAATTTTATTTTTGTTAATTTTAAATTTCAAAACTATCACATCAAAAAAATAATTTATGTATGATTTAATCGAGATAGATTCATGGCAATTAACGTAGACATTATCTTTGCTGCAATTGAGGCAGTAGCACCGTTATCATATTGAGGATTTAATTCTACAATATCAACACCCGTTACATTCTTGTTTTCAAGTGAATAAATTAAATCAAATAATTCTCTAGAGGTCATACCTGCAGCTTCTGGGTTTCCAACACCAGGAGCATATGCAGGATCTAATACATCTAGATCAAAACTAGCATACATAGAATCAAAAGAAGATACAAAGTCTTTTAGCATTTTAGGACCATTCCCTTCTCTAACTTGTTTGTCTGAAATGGTTTTGATGTTATGCTCTTTTAGAAATTCAAGTTCTTCTTTAACAAAAGCACGTGCACCAACATGTAAAATATTATCTGCACCTCTCTGTTCTACAATTCTTCTAAGATATGCTGCATGACTGAGTTTTGTATTTGCAAATTCATCACGTAAATCATAATGAGCGTCAAACACGACATAACCAGTTTCTTTTGGAAAACTCATGTAGGTACCAAATGTGAGAGAGTGTTCACCACCTAAAATAAACAATTGTCGTTTCTTTTCAACTAGCTCTTTTGTTATCTTACCAATCATGTCAATCATCTCACTTACATCAACAGTATGAGTAGTATTTCCAAGATCTTCAATGTTTACAGATTCTAAATCAATACCAAACTGTGGATGAAATATCTCAATATTGTTAAATGCATCACGAATTACATCAGGTCCAAATCGGCACCCAGGCTTGTATGAATGAGTTGAATCAAATGGAATCCCAAATACGGTAGCCACAGGCTCAGAATCACTAGATGAAGCAGTGATCATTGGGTTTCTATTCATGTATAAATCAAGAAAACTCATTTTTACACCATCAGTTGTGGTCTTTGTGAAAGATACTTTGGAAGATTTAGCCCGGTAAATGGTTTGCCTTTGGTTTGTTCACTAATTTCATTAATAAAATCATCAAATGTCAATTCTCTAACATTTCCTGTTTGCCTATCCCTAATACTTAGATTTTCCGAATTTGCTTCTTTTTCTCCAATTACAAGAGTATAGCGAATCCAATCTCTCTCAGCATCTCTGATTCTCTTTCCTATAGTTTCGTTTCTATCATCAATATCTACACGAATGTTTTGAGCAGATATCTTATCAGCTAAACTATCACAAATATTAGAAAACTCTTCTTTAAGCGGAATTACTCTAACTTGTGTTGGTGCAAGCCATAGTGGAAATTGGGGTTTTTTTCCTTCTTTGATTTCCTGAGCTGCTTTTTCTAAAATTACATAAATTACTCGCTCAATTGCTCCACTAGGAGAATTATGCAAAATTATAGGATTTTTGCGAGTGTTATGTTCGTCTACAAATTCAATTCCGTATCTATTTCCATTTTCAACATCAATTTGATCAGTAGAAAGAGCAGATGCTTTTCCCATAGAATCTACAAAGTTAAATTCCCATTTTAAAACAAAATAAAAGAATTTTTCTTTCCACATTTCAACAAGCACAGGTCTTCCATGTTTCTTTACTAATTCATTAATTGATAATTTATTTTCATTATAGAAATCCTCAGTAAATCTAATTGCCATCTCATAATCAGACTCTATAATTCCGAGTTCTTTTAGAACATTGCGAGATAAATCAAATCTAATTTTTATTTCCTCAATTGACTGGGTCATATCTTTGCAAAATGCATGACAGTCAGGCATAGTAAATGCTCGTAGTCGTCTTAATCCAACCAGTTCACCAGATTGCTCGCGTCTAAAACTATAACGAGTTAATTCGTATAATCGATAAGGCAGATTCTTGTATGACATTTGAAATTCATTAGCCATCAAAAATTGTCCAAAACAGGCTGCAAATCTTAAAAATAATTTTTTTCCTTCAGAATCAATATTGTATTGCCTTGCAGGAAATCTGTTGAAGTAGCTAACCATACTTGGATGATGTGAATCATACATAATTGGAGTCTCAACTTCATAACCACCATATTCTTTGACTTTGTCTGTGACGAATCTTTCAATAAGGGATTTTATCAAACGACCGTTTGGAAAAAAACGCATGTTTCCAGAATCAGATGCGGGTTCATAGTCTGCAATTCCCATTT
>CAZQXU010000058.1:0-7180 GCA_964597385.1 uncultured Nitrosopumilaceae archaeon
TTATTTTTCAAGAATCTGAAGAATTTTGTATGCTAATCTATCAATGTTTACATTTGGTTCGGTAGTGATTAAAAGAATATCTTTCTTTAGAGGAAAGCTCATCATTACTAATTTTTCACGTCTTGATGCTGAATATTTTACGGACCCCATAGCATAATCGAAATTTTTTCTGGTTGCTACTCTGTATGCTAATTCTCTAAATATTTTCTGTTGCTCATCATTTGATTCAAAAGGAACAATATCTTCCCTAAATTTACCTTTAATCAAACTTCCTTTACTATCTATGAATCCAGCAAATCTAATGTCATGTTCTTGGAAAATCTCATCTAATCTATCTTGGTAAATACTATCATCCATTTTATTATCTGATCTTTGTTCTGTTATTGATGATTGTATAATAAATGATTATTTCTGTTATTAATTAAAAATTATGCCTAATCTAAAATCTTTTTAGAAATATCAAATCATTTGCTTTTATACTTAAATTGTAATGATTCACTATCCCTTCAAAACACATGTCCCCCAAAGGGATAACTCACTGAGAGGAATCCATTGTTATCCTCTCAGTTGACTGTATTATTTTTTAGCTTTTTTATTCTTCATATCTTCATTATTTTTTGATGCTTTACGTTCTTTACGAGTTGTAATTACTCCTTTAACTATAATTGGTAAAGAGACAGCAAACAAAACCATCACTAATTCTTTTGGAATATCTGAAACTGCTTCTTCTGCTGTTTTTAAAGAGTCCTCAGATGTAATTATTATTTGAAATATTATAGTTGGAATAAACCAAACAGACAATCCTAAAATCAACCAATATAGTCCCTTCAATGACTTTTTATTTTTAGGCCACTTTATAATTTATGAACTTTCATTTTTATATTCTAAATATTATTTTAAATAATTTAATACAATTCCATTTTACATTATTTTATAATTTTGATGAAAAGAAAATAACTAGAGGGCTTCTGAGCCTCTCTTTTTTGATGCAATATTTATAACATCATCAACTGCTGACACAACAATAATGCCATCGCCTGCTTTTCCTGAAAATGCTGCATCTGAAATTGCCTTGATGACTGTTTCTACCTTTGAATCTTCTACAATTGTACTAACAGTTGCAACTTTATTGAATTCAGCAACAAAAGTACCAGTTCCTCTTCCACCTCTTATGGTTTGTCTTTGACCTGAACCTCTGCCATTTCCTTCTAATACAGTAAAGCCTCCGACTATGTCTTTAATGGCATCTGCAACTGGACCAATTTTGTCATTTTGAATCGTTGCCTCGATTTGTTTCATTTGCTTCACTAAATTTCTATTATTTAAAAAAGATCACATGTTTTTATTCAAATTCTATGATACATTGAGATCAACTGGTTATAACATAATCCTTTGGCCTTTTTAGTATTAAAATAAAGTAGATACATGAAAAGTGAAGAGAAAAGATCTCATCGACTAAATTATCTTTTAAAATATTACTTAAGCAATCCCCAAGAATATGCTCTATATCAAAGAGCTAAACAAATGGGTGTTTCTGATTCTACTGCAAAAGACTACATCAGAACTGTTATAATTCAAGCTCAAAAAATCTATTCTAAATAATCATCAACCTAGTTTACCACGTAATTCAAGCCTATTTGTATTAATTCTTAGTAATCTTAAACAAGGTAACTTCATAAATAATCTGTTAGGAGAATAAAATAGTATGACAGATCCTCTATTTGATGATGTTCAAACCTTACTAGATAAAGAAAAAGGAGATGAACGTATACTAAAACAAATTCTTAGAGCTTGTCAAAATAATGAAGTAATTAGTAATTATGAGAGAAATTATGTCAAAAATTTAGCAGAGAAATATCTTGGTAGACTTCCTGAAAATATAGAAGACCAACCCTCCGAAGAAAAACCAACTATTCCTGATGTAATTGTACCAACAACATCCTTGCAACAAAACATTGAAATCCAAACCTCAATGGCTCCACAAATTATTCAGAAAAAACCAAAAAATCCTAAAATGTTGATAGGTATCGGTGTAGCAGTGTTGGCGGTAATTATTATTGGCATCTCTCAATCTGGAATTTCTATGGTATCAGATGATTCTAAAATAGATACTGATTCTGCCACACTTTCAATTCAAACTGATTTATCATCATATCAAAAGGGTGACATTATTTCAATTAGTGGGAAATCTAATACAATTGAAAAAATTAACATCTCCATTGAAAATCAAAATGGTCAGTTAGTTTGGTCCGAACAAGTATCTGTAAAAAAGGATGGTAGATTTTCCACTCTAGCAATTGCTGGAGGAACTGGTTGGGACAAATCTGGTACATTTACAATAAAAGTAGAGAATGACATGGAAACAAAATCGAAAACATTTTCATTTAAGGTTTAATTCTTTCAAATTCTTTCCAGTGAGAATCAATCATATCTCTTAATTTTTCTATGCTTATCTCTTCCATATATTCCCGATAAACGATAAATTTGTTCTGTTTTCCTAAATCTTCACCATAGATATCTCTAGTGTTTTTTGGAATCGCTCCATTTTTCCATTGTTTCATTTCAAAGATCCAAATCGATGAATCAGAATTTAAAAAATCAATGTCATCACAACCAATAATATACAAATAACATTTTGTGGCCTGATTTAGCTTTTCATGTAATTTTTCATACGCAATAATTTGGCCTTTTGGAATGTTTATCTTATCATTATGAAACCCCTTGAATTCCATAATGATAAAGCCTCCATTGTGCTCAATTAGCCAGTCAATATCTGTTCCACCAGAGGCTATCATGCCATGAACTATTAGATCCCCTAGTATCTCTCTGCCCCGTGTAAATTCAGATTCATCAAAAATCTGATATTTTGCTCTTGAACTTTTTCTGATTTGTTGCGAATTTAACTCATTTTGAATTATTTTTTCTTTATCATACAATATGTCAATTAAATCGCTAGTTTTATCAGTCAATGACTAGATTTGGAGCAGTTAATGATAAGATCTTTTGTAAAATTAAGTGAATCTTTAATATTTTTGTAATCTACCTGCAGAGATTTTCTCCATTTGCCCCTTTATACAAAATAAAATAATCTTCTGAATTTTTGCGTTCCTTTTTTGCATTTAATGCATCTTGATACATTTCAAAATGCTCTACTAAATACAATTGATTATCGGAATCTGCAAAATAATCTATTCCAACCAAATTAAATCCATTTTCAGGAGTGAGCATATTTTTTTCATTTTCATATCTATCTATATTCAATTAAAATTAAATTTTTTATAATTAATTTGAATATTGTGATTGTTATTACTGATCATATATCATGAGGTTTTTTTCCTCTAATAATGAATGTAGGTTATGTACGGATCGATACACATCTGATTCTTTTTTTGCACCTGTACATACTAGCTTTCCTGAAGCAAATAACAATATGACAGTTTTTGGATCTAGCATGCGGTGAATTAATCCTGGAAATTGTTCAGGTTCATACATACTTCTAGGTAATGTTCTGGCTGCTTTTTCTAAGTGGATTTTACCCCCTAGATTTATTGCTGCTACTATATTTTGAACTGTTATTACTGCATCATTTTTTATTTTTATTTTGCCTTTTCTTAGTTTCTGAACTACCGTGTTTACAGCTTTAATCGCCATATCTTCAGATTTTGCACCTGTACATACCATTTTTCCTGTTCTAAAAATGAGTGTAGCTGTTCTTGGATTTTGTAATCTAAATACTAATCCGGGAAATTGCTCTGGATGATATTCGGTATCTGGAAATTTTTCAGTTATTTCATTGAGATCAATTTTTTGTTCTACTGAGGCAGAAGCAACTACATTTTCAACACTAACGATAGGTTTTGTCTGAGGCATGTCGAGGGACTTTAAATAGTCCCTTTATATATACTAGTAATACTTTTTTGGTGATAGATTATTCTTTCAATGATGATTGATCCATTGATATCTATATTCTTCATCTATGATATCTGACAAAATATCTCTGTTTTTTATTTTTGTTAATTCTACATTGAAGAAACCTAACTGTCCTTTACATGGAATTGGAATTTTTAATATTTTTACATTTCTTATTTTGAATCCATAAATTTTATTTTGAAATTTTTTTGCCGCAAAATGAAACTTTTGATCCTCTCTTATTTCTTTGAGCGAATTATATTTTTTTACATCATATAGTTCTGCTTTCCCAATTATAACACCTGTGACAAATTTTTTCTTAATTTTTAATCTCTTACAATCATCAGTTTTTATTTTAAGTGGCGCATGAATCAAAAACTCTCCTCGAAAATTTGTGTTCCAATTTCTTAATTCTATTGTTTTTTTACCTGAAATTATTAAATCTGCAAATGGTTGGGATATTGATAGACACTTCAAAACTATTATTCGGTAGCTGCTTTGATGAATTCGCCAGGATTCCGACCTCTTCCTTCAGGCAAATTTGTAATTCCACCATTCAAGCTTTGAGTGATTATTCCTTTACTTGCAAGTACTTGTGCAGTCATAAGGGAGGTATTTCCAGCCATACAAACTAATAGTGATTTTCCTTTTGAACCATTTAGTTCCTTGCTTAGCTCTTCAGGAATTTTCTGTGTGGATAATAATTCATTAATGGTTCTTGCTTTGGGTACAGAGATTTTAGATTTATCAACCCCTAATGATTTTGCAAGCATTTCAATTCCAGCTTCTTTAGGAGTGTATTGTGTATGTACCCAAATAATTTTGTCATAATCATCTACAATTGACGATGCTTCATCTAATGAAATATTGATTCGCATTTGTTTTTTTGATATTTGCTCAAAATTCTTTCTATATTTTTCAATTCCATCTGCTACTATTATAATAAATTTTTGATAATTTCCTGATTTTGCCATCTGCATTGCAGCAAATAATTCAAGGGCAGTACTCTCACCTATGTCATACCCCTTATCTACAAAAAACTTCAATAGGAATTTTGCTTTCTCATAATCCACTTCATGTTCTGCAGCAAATGTATCTGGCTTGTAAAGTGTCAATCCTAAAGCTTTGGCTTTTGTTCTGATTCCAGCAACGTCTTGACCAGGAACAGGGAAAACAACATGTATTGATTTTTTTTCATATTTTTTAGCCATATATTGACTTAAACCTCCAGAAGTTCCTCCAGTGCCAAATGAACAGATTATCTGATAATTTTCCAACGAATCACCATTTTCGTGAAGTTGTTGATCAATTTCTGGCGCCGTTATAGTTCTATGAACATCAACATTCAATTCATTATCGTACTGTTTTGGACAGAATAGATTGTAAATTTTAGCAAGAAATCTTGCTAAATTTATGATGTCTTGTTTAGCTAATAATGCTTCTATTTCTTGAATATTAATGTCAAAAATTTCAGGATTAAAACCGAGCTCTGATAACTGTGAACGAATATTTCCAGCAGTTGCTTTTGCAGCTAACTCATCTGCTCTGTTTTCCATTCCTGGAGCTGGACAAATATCCATATCCAAATCCATAATTCGAATATTCTCATTTCTTAATTCTTTAAACACTCCCTCTTGTAATTTCCTTGACACTAGTGCAACTACACTTACTCCAATCTTTGATAATAATCCTAAAGCTATTCCAAAATTTCCAGATGTAGCTTCAATTACAGTTTGATTTCCTTTTAGTTTTCCAGACGCAATTGCATCATGAATGATATGTGTGGCAGCTCTTACTTTGATTGAACCACTTAGTAATGTAGAATCAAACTTTCCATAAACTTTCAAATCTGTATCATCAAGTTCAAATTTATATACACTTTTAGCACATTCTTTGAAATCTTCTGTTAGATCAACTAGCGGTGTTGCATTTACAATCTTTGTACCTTCTAAATGTGGTACTTTATTCCAAATTTCTTGTTCAAAACGTTCCAATAGAATGCCATCTATGTTATTTTCTGACAAATTTTCTCTGATTGTTCTAATCTAATAAAGCTCATATAAAATATCTGATATGCATTTTAAATTGCCTTGATTTGAATTCTAAATTATACGTCTAAAATACTAATTACTTTACTTGGAATGTCTTTTAATCTACTAACTGCCATTGTTTTTTCATATCCTAAATGTTTGAGATTATTTGCTATTGTTGTAGCCCTTATTGTATTTGGACCCAAACCCAAAGCTACCATGTTTATGCCTAGTCTTTTGAAAGATTTAGTCATATTTCTAACTGCATTCGGATCAGATGGTTCTCCATCAGTCAATGTCAAAAAAATATCTGGTCTTTTTGATTGTAATGTTGGATACATTTTACCATATACTTCTGCTAATGGTGTTGATCCGTTTGCAACTACTTGAGCTAATCTTTTTGCTGAAATATTATTCCATTTCATATTATCTGGTTTTATCAACCAACACACAATATCTCTATTATGTGTGTTAAATGCATAAACCGCAAATTTTACTTTAAGATATGCCAACACTTCACAAAGTGCAAGTGTAGCTTTTTTGTATTCTAATGCATCAGATGCAATACTAGATGAATGATCTAATAAAATAACTATCTTAGATTTAATTGATTTTTTAATATCTGTAAAAAATGGCTCATGTTCTTCTATATAATTTTCTTCATCAAATTCATCTCCGCTAATATGATGTTGTTCTTTCCATCCTGATTTTAATTCTTTAAATTTTATTTTAAGATTATTTATTAAATTCATGTCATAAATTATTGTTTCATCAATGTTGGTTACAGTAGGAATCTTAACTCCTATTGATTTTGGTCCTAATCCTTTTTTTTCATTTTTCTTCTTTTCATCAAGAATTACTTTGTATTCATCATAGATGTTTTCTCCATGTAATGCCGATTTTGGATCAATTTTACCAAAATCCCCTTCCTTATTTTTTGAAATTATTGTTAGAAATTTTAATAGTTCTTCTTCTGACAATGCCATACCTACTTTCATAAACGGTAACGATACTGGAATTGTAAGTAGTGAATCTATATCTAGGATTTTAATTATTTCTACTACTTTTTTCTCTAACCATTCAGTATCGTATTTTTTTCTTATAGATTCATCAACAATTTTCTTAGCAAAGTCTGAGGCTTTTTTTATTCTTTCAAAATGACTAGATTGTATTTCACCTTTTATTGTTCCAAACATAAAATATTGATAAAATGCTTCTACAATTCGTGCTTTTCCATAAAC
>CAZQXU010000059.1:0-7164 GCA_964597385.1 uncultured Nitrosopumilaceae archaeon
CATAATTTTTGATAAGTGGTTTGATAATTATTTTATCTAAACTTAAACTAAAAAACATTACAACAATTATAATGATGCAACCTAAAATTGCTAATACGTACATGTTCCTCGATTCCATAATCTGTTCAACCAGTTCTGGTCTTATCGAAATTACATATTGAGTTAAATTCTAAAATGTGCTTTTTTTTGGGTTTTATCATAAATTTGCCTTTGTAGATTATTATATGCTGATACATATTGGTTTGTGGCATGCCAACAATAAAAGAACAAGGTGCAGTTTATGGGAATCTTTCAGCATACAAACAATACACTAGGCCTACAGCACATCGTATTTTTGGACAATACTCGTACCGAAATAGAAAAGGACCAAAACACCATGAAAATGTTCAGAGATTACTAGAAATTTTGGCAGTAAATGGCAAACTCACTACATGGGGTATGGCAAAAACACACCTTTCAGATTCTTCTAATATAAGAACACAAGAAAAAGACTATCGTAGACTATTAGTTGGAAGAATGGCTAGAGGAAAACACACTATGGGTTTGCTTGATGTTGGTTTAGTAGTAAAAGATGGAAAAAATATTCAAAAGGCACCATCTGATCTTTATAGATTATCTCTCCATGGGATTTTGTATTGCCTAGATGTGATGAATTTATCAGAAAAGGATATTGAAAAGATGGCAGAAAAATATGCCTATGTGTTGCCACAAATTTTTGGAAAATGGAACTATGTAAAATCAATTATTGGAAATGATACAGACAGATTGAAAACATTGGCGTCTGGAATGTTCATGGATAATATTCAAATTTCTAATATTACAGCTTTACCAATTTATGAATTAATGACATACATTAATGTAAAATATCAGAATAATTTTGAACAGATAAACGAAGAAGATCTTGCAAATCAGATATCTTATTGGTTTTACACTAATCTGTTGATCTCATCAAAGAAATCAAGTAATAGCACTAAGCAATGGAAAAAATTACTAGACAATGATCTTGAATTAAAAAAATGGTACTACAAATTTGTCGATGAAGCAATATCGTTTTATACAAACAGATTCAAACAAATAAAGAAACTTAAATCCTAAATATTTTTTGAGATTATATTCTCAAGCTGATCAATTGTGTATGGTTTTGAGATTGTATCGATTAGATTAAGGCTTTTTGCTTTGGTGTGTTTTTTCTCATCATGTGCATATGCTGTTATTAAAATTACTTTGGCATTGGCATCATATTGGTGAATCTTAAAAAATGCGTCATACCCGTCCATAATGGGCATCCTGACATCCATTAAGACTAGATTTGGGCTAGTTTCTTTGTATTTTTGAACCGCTTCAACTCCATTTTGAGCCATTACTACATCATATCCTGCACTTTTTATCAAAAAGACCGTATTTTCTAAAAGATCTACATCGTCATCAACGATGAGAATGATCTTTTTTTTGTCCATTGCAAAGTATGTTTGTTTTCTGTTAAAATCTCTTACTGATTCTTTGTCTTTTTTGGAAGTATTATTGTAAAAGTTGTTGGATCGTTATGAGCTGAGATGGTTCCACCATGTTGTTCTATAATATTTTTACATGATGAGAGACCTAAACCTGTTCCCTTTTCTTTGGTTGTGAAAAGTGGCTCAAACACTTTATCTAATATTTCAGAAGGTATTTTTGGTCCAGAATCAGATATTTCTATTTTGATATTGTCATCTATGATCTGTGATTTTATGTCTATACTTCCTTCTGCTTTGCCAATTGCCTGAATTGCATTTAAAATTATATTTGTAAAAACAGTTTCAAGTTTTTTTGCATCACATGAAATTGTAAAGTCCGAATCTGTTATTTTTAATTTAATATTATTTGGTATTTCTAAGGAATCAATTGACTCGTTTATGATGTCTGATATTCTTTTTTCAGATAAATTCAACGGGGTGGTTCGTACAAAATTTAAAACATCATCTATCTGATGTGACATGCGGAATATGGCTCTATCCATTCTTTGCATCGCCTTTTCTATTTCAGGATCTGCGTTGTTTACCTGTTTTTGAATTATAGTTGCTGATGTCTTAATTGTGGCAAGTGGGTTTTTTAGATCATGTGCCATGCTTGCTGAAAGTTGACCAATCGCTCCTAATCTTTCATTTTTCATCATTGCGTGGGATTCTGCTAATTTTTTTTCAGTTTCAATTAATTTTTTTAGAGATTGCCCCATTGAATTAAATGAATTGCCAATCATATTGATTTCCATAATTTTTGAACCTTTGAAATTAGAGTCAAAATCTCCTCCTGAGAATTGTTTTGCCATTTTACTTAACAGGCGTAATGGATTTGAAATAAAATATGATAAAATAAGCCCAATCATTACTGATGATACCATTCCCAAAATCGATATTACAAGGAAAGAATTTTTCAGATCAACAAATTCTGCAGTAAATGAGGAACTAGACTGATCAACTATCGATGTCCATCCAAAGCCTTCAAACTGCTTATACCCTGTAGATTTTGCATATGAAATGAAAATAGGTTCATCTGGATTGTCAGAAATGTTTATGGTTCCTACATCCCTCAAAGGTTGAATTAAATCAAAATAAGGAACAGCTTGAGATTCCCTGAAATCTTGAATTCCGTTTGAGTATATTGTTTGCCCTTTTTCATTAATTAATAATATTGATCTGTTTTGTACATTGAGAATTTCTGCATCATTGATAAATTCATGAATTAAATCATTTAATGTTAATGAAACTCGAAGTATTCCTAAAAACTCTCCATGTTCGTCATCTATTCTCAAACCTATTGCAGTGATGTAATTTTTTGATTTTTCATCATATTCTGTTTCTCCTATGTATGTGCCTTTTGATTTTGCTTCTTGCCACCATTTTTCATCATCATGTCTATAATTTGATGTTACAGTATCGATCGCAACATTTGCGCCATAGATATTTGTAATGTATAATTCTGATACCACATCATAATCATATTCTGATTTATAGAAATCAATTACATCAGTTAATTCCGATATTAATTCAGTATTCATAGTTGGTGAAATAAATGGCTGATTTTCAATATTAGTAAGAGGATCTTGCTCTTTCATTATTTTTTGTACTTGTTGTCTGTGAAGAAATTCCTGATTAGATTTCATTAACGACTCTTGAATTACTGGAAGTTTTGTTAGCTGTCTAAAATCTTCAATTCGTTTATCAATATACTCATCAAGATCTTGCATCATGTTAAATGCAAATCCTTCATTTCTAGTTGTAAGTAACTTATTTACCTCTTGAATCGATATTGAAAATGAATAATACCCATAAACTCCAAAAATCAGAAAAATTCCAAATGTTCCTATAATTAACATTGTAGATAATTTCAATGAATTCACATCAAGTCATTCAGTGATTTAAACTGTTTTAAAAATAATCTAAATTAAGGCATGCCACAAATTCTAAGTTATTGTCTAATAACAAACAATGAAACATGATTTAATGAGTCACATAGAAGAACAAAATCAAAGCCTGATTTCAAAGAATCGTCATTCCCCACGTTTACCAGACTCCCATGCAATTGAAAACAGAGCAGAAAACAATTTTGTTTCTTCTAATTTCCCATGTAATTTTTTGTATGCATGTGAAAACTGTGATGGTCCTTTGGCACCCATAGCTGTATGCTTAGTTTGTAAAAGAGCATCTATTAGAAAATGTCTTCATTGCCAAAGGGATATCATCACAGGCACTCATTTATCCTGTGATACTTTGATTTCTTTTGCTAAGAGCAAATTTCATACTCGTCAATTCTCTGAGGGGGTGAATTTATGAATAAAAAAATAATTTTCTTTGCATTAGCTGCAGTAGTTGGTTCGTTAGTTATAGCTCCTCTACAAAACACGGAGGCTGCACCATATGTTAGTGGTGATGGATCTGTTAGTAAATATTTGACTAAAGCAAAAGTTGAACAATACAAGAAAGGTTCTCCGTATTGGAGCTATATTGTCAAAGCATGTGCTACTGATTATCCATTAGCTGTTGCTATGATTGATCTTAAATCAGATGTAGAGAAAGTAACCCTTGGCGTAAACAATGTCATTCCAAAAGGACAATGTTCTTTCTATGGGGCTGTGATGAAAGCAAATGATGGTAAAACACTTGGTGCAACAATGATTCTCAAAACTGATGCATTGACTGAGGCTCAAAGCATACTAGCTAAACTACCATCCACTACCCAAAAAGACACATCGATCAAAAGACTAATGGAACTTTACAATTCTCTAGGATTCATTCCTAGATTGTAAACTTCCTGAATCTTTTTTCTATTTTTTAATTTTTTTCTAACTTTAATTTTATTATTTTCTTGAAAATTGAAGAAGTCTAAAGCATCGTAGAATCTCTGATTATTTACTATTTTTCATAAATGTATGTTGATTTTAGTATAGATTTGGGCTTTTCTAGTGTTCTCTTTAGGCATTGAAAAATTAAACTTAATAGACCGATTTCAGAGGTAAGTACATGGGACGTAGAAAAACTCAGAAAATCATTCGTAGTGGTCCAAAAAATGCAACTACTGGAATGTGTCCTTTATGCAAGACAATTGGTAAGGTATTCCTTCTTGGTCCTCCTGGGCAAGAAAGAGGAAAATGTGAGAAATGTCGCCAGGAATTTGAATTGTAGTTACAAAAAACTAACCAGCCCATCAAAATATTTACCCATAACTTTTTAAGACAATTTTTTTATGATAGATAATCATGAGTTCAGAAGCAGAAACAATCTATGAGAGAGTAGCAAAATTAGAAGATGAAATTGCATTACTTAGAAGCGAAGTTGATATTCTTAAAAGAGCATTAAGAAACAAGATTGCCAGACACGAGATATCAATGATCAAAAATGGACAAGATATTAGTTCTATTATTGACTAGTTTTTTGTTTTAATACTTCTTATTAGTTCTAAAATAAAATCTACGTCTTCTGCGTTTGGATTAATTTCTAAATATCGATTCAGATATTCCAATGCTATGTCTGAATTCAAAAGCCTTTCTTCTAGTATTCCTTTATCTCTAATGTCATCTGGTGAATTTGGTTCAACAGCTAACACCATATTTGTACATCTTAGTGCTTTGTCATAAACAAAAGATTGAACATATGAATTTTTTAAATTTCTTGCCAATCTGACAAGAATTTGCTCATGACTTATTTCATCAAGAAACTCTGGTTTGAATTCCAGTTCTCCGCCAAAATTTTCATCTAAAATATCTTGAAGGTCATCTATATCTAATAACATTCCATCATTAAAAGGATCTAAAATCATTTCTTCATTATATTTTACCAATATATGGCTTGGAAATCCAACTATCTTAAGCTCTAATCCAATAAATTTTGCAATTTCAACATATAATATTGAGATTGTTATTGGCAGTCCTGATTTTTTATCAATTACTTCATTTAAAAAATTATTTTTTGGATTATAGTAATCATCAATATCGCCACCATATCCTAAATTTTGAAAAAGATGCTCATTTAAAATTGAAACCTGATATGTAGGATTTTTTACATCACTGATTGATTCTTTTAATGATTTTCCAATTAGTGCAATCTTTTGAATGTATTTTTCAATTTCTAGATCAGGATATTCTAGAATTTGGGCAAATTTGAGACACTTTTCAACTAAATTGAAGTTTGGGTTTTTTGCAAATGAAAGCCACTCAGCTACTAAGGGATCAAATTTTTCTGGCAATTGTTACTGTTTTATCCTGTTCAGGTATAATTGTGGCTCTTTTAACTCTCTTGTATTTGGTGGATATTCAATTAATTTTTTGAATGCATTTTTTCCTAATCTCTCATAGATTATTCTTGTAAAATCTTTTCCCATACTTTTTCGTACCTGATATGACGAGAAATCTGTGCCCATAAAGGTGGTTAAATAATTCTGAAAGTCTTGATCCTCTTTTAGGATATTTTCTATTGCAAATCCTGCCATTCCTTCCATTAGAGTAAAAGCTGCATGATGTTGCTGAATTGGATTTAACCATTTTTTATAAATGTCTAACAATTGAGGAATTGCATTTGAAATTTTAGGATCAATTTCCACATGTGTAAATGTCATAACATCCGGACCAATTTGCTCAATTAAGAAGTGATCAGGATTTAAGAAGAAAAACAGATTTGCTTTTTTTGCAAATGGAAAATCATCTGGGACAGCTTGGAGTTGCAAATACTCTGATAGATTATTTACTGTTTGATTATCTAATTCTAAGATTATTGTTGCCAATTCTTCATTAATTAGATTAACTTGGGTTGCGGCATTTTTATTTAATTGATGTAATTTTTCTTGGGTTGAATGGATTAATTCTTCAAGTACCGTCATTTTAACAGCTCCCAAGTATCCTGAATTTACATTTGTAAATCTTGATTCATAGGGTTCTCCTTGTTTGTGTAAGATGATTTGTGGGTATCTGGAAAGCACAAATTTGTTCAGATAAATTGTAGCGTCTAGATAATCTCCATACGTTGTAGATATTTTTGAGATGTATTGTATGGCATAAGTAGAATACACAAGATATTTTGCAGTGTCTTTTTTCATCAACTCTGCAATTTTATTAAGATCCTCATTTGCAACTGCATCAAATAATTCTCTTACAAAAGCTTTTGATTTTTCATCTGAAAATACTTTTTCACCTTTTAATTTTTTTAGCTCGATCAATTCTGGAAATTCTATTTTTAAATTCTCTGCAATTTTAATTCCTATGAATTCCTCAACCTTTTTCTTTAAAATTGGATATGTCTGATTAACTATGTCTTCTAATTTTTCAAATGTAACTTTCTGTGAGAGGTCCTCATTTGCCAAGTTTGCAAGTTTGGCAATCTCTTTTTCCTCATTGATTTCTACAGATAATTGACCAAATAATGCCTCTGCAAACTCTTCAAATTCTCCCAAATCGCATAAAATCTTCAAAATACTCCATTTAACATTATTCCTCTATTGTATCTAAAAGAAATTATTAATTCCAAATTATTTAGATTGGTATACTAAAATGCATGAATTTAGTCTTGATTTTCTTAGATGTGTGAGATGTAGCTCAAAGTTAGATCTTGATGTATTTAAAAAAGAAAATGAAATTGAAGAAGGTATTTTGGAATGCAAAAAATGTTCATTAAGATTTCCAATAATTAATAAAATTCC
>CAZQXU010000060.1:0-7108 GCA_964597385.1 uncultured Nitrosopumilaceae archaeon
AAATCTACATTCGTAATTCAGAAGATGTTTTAGGTACAACTGAAAACAAACAAGCCACTAAACCTCAGGCTATTTTTGTTTCAATAGATGATGATCCAATGATTGGAAATTCAAATGCTGCCATAACCATGATAGAATTTTCTGACTTTCAATGCCCATTTTGTAAAAGATTCCATGACAGCACTTTTCCTTTAATTAAAACAAATTACATTGATACAGGTAAAGTAAATTTTGTTTACAGGGATTTTCCAATTCAAGGTATTCATCCTAATGCATTACCAACAGCACTAGCGTCAGAATGTGCAGACGATCAAGGAAAGTTTTGGCAATTCCATGATAAAATATTCCAGAATCAGGAAGAATGGAAAAGCCTTGATTTGAACCAAATGGTAACTTTACTCAAACAATATGCTAGTGAATTAAAGCTAAACGAAGATGAATTTGGAGCCTGTTTGGATTCAGGCAAATATGTTGATGAAGTAAACAGTGACTATCAGGACGGGCAAAAATATGGCATTGAAGGCACGCCTGGATTTTTCATAGGTAATGATAAGATAGGCTATACCAAAGTTTCAGGGGCAAAACCATATCCCTTTTTCCAATCAGTCCTTGATGAGGTACTTGCAAAATGAGAATTATCATTTACAATTGTAATCTATTATTCTTTAATACATCACAGTATGGAGTTGATTAGATGAAAAAATCTCGATCATCAAAATCAAAAAATAAAAAATATTTTCTACTTGGAATAATGTCTATTGTAGTAATTGGAGTTATTGTGAGTTATACATCTAGTTTACAGGAAAATACAAGTGATCCAAAATCTAAACTGTTAGGATCATGGATGGATATACACGGTGTTGGTATGTTTCTTTCAGGAACTGATGATACTCTTTATCTTGCAACACATAATGGTTTGTTCAAAAAAGAATCAGATGAATGGAAACCAGTAGGAAATGACAAGTCTGATCTCATGGGATTTTCTATCAGTTCAAAAGAAGGAATAATGTATTCTAGCGGACATCCAAAATCAGGTGGAAATCTAGGATTTAGAGTTAGTACAGACAATGGAAATTCATGGATAATGATTTCCAAAGTAAAAGACAATCCAGTTGATTTTCATGCAATGACTGCAAGTCACGCACAAGATGGACTTGTTTATGGTTCACCTGGAGGAGGATCTGAACTCTTTGTAACTAATGATGAGGGTGTATCATGGAGATTGCTTACACCACCAGACAGAATTGTTTCACTTGCAGCAGATCCATTAAATCCAGATACAGTATATGCAGGAACAGTTTCTGGACTATATGTAAGCGATGACAAAGGAGAACAATGGCAGAAAATTAGTACAAATGTTGAAACAGGTACAATTACTGGAATAGGATTTGCATCAGATGGAAAAACCATGTATGTGTTCTCATCATTTGATGGCAAAGGTGTAATTTACAAATCAATTACAGGTGGAGAAATTATGGTAAAAACACAAGGTCAAATAACCAGTACTGGCGCTATATTCAATTTTGCTCCAGGACGAAATGGAGAAATTTATGCAACTGCTATGGAAAGAGTTTCAAGTGGTACGGCATCAAGTGTCTATATGACAAATAATGGTGGAGATACATGGATTCTAGAAGGCACAAATAATTCTGAATTAGCCATGACTAGCAATACATAATAAAAAAATTGTATGTCGGTGTTATTTTTGATATTTACTTGGGTTTTTTTCAAAAACAGCTTTACATGATGGGCAACAAAAATGAAATACATTTCCGTCATATTCTAATGTCACACCACCGTGTTCTTCTACTTCCATTTTGCAAACAGGATCTACTTTCATTGCTATTCAATGTCTGATTCTTCAAATAAAGTATGTTGTTTACAAATGTAAGATGTATAATATAGATAATAGACAATCATAGAATAATCATGTCATTTCCCTTGGATGAAACGGATATTGCAATACTTGAATCTCTAATTCAAGATGGCAGAAAGTCATTCAGACAGATTTCAAGAGAAATCAAGGTAAGCACACCAACAGTACAGATACGTTACGATCGTATGATAAACATGGGAATAATAAAATCAATTTCACCCATATTGGATATGAAAAAACTTGGCATGAAATTAGATCTTGATAAAACAAATATCAAATCACAAGGAACTGCAACTAAAAAACTCAATTCAAATCTACATGTCAAAATAAAATGTGATTATTGTAATAGGAAGATTGCTGAAAAGCCAAGCATATTAAAAATGGCAAATATTCAAAGATTTTTTTGTTGTCCTTCCTGCAAAGTTTTATTTCAAGACAAATATCAGCGAAGAATTAAAGCAATCATGAACTCACAGAAATAAAGATATTTTGACTATTCTTGCTTTGAAATTTTATTTTGTCTTGCTAGTTTGATTTTTTTATACACAAGCAATGAGACTAGTATTATTATTGCACCTACTGCAGCATTTTGTATTATATCTTTGATGATAAATTCAGAATCCGTTTTCTTTATAGTTGAAGATGGAATCGGTTTTGGTAGATCAACGTTTATTGTTAATGGGTAAAGTTTGGATATGGTCATAGTTTTGTCAATCTGCTCGGTAGATGAGACTTTAATCATTATTTGATATATGCCTGGTTTGGTATTTTTGTCAACTGATAAATCTATAGTAGATTCTATCTGATTTTCTTGATTCAAGTCAATTACGGAAGGAGTGGCAGTAAAAGAAACTCCATCCAGTCCAGAATCAGTCATGCCAACAAGTGAAATATCAATATTGTTTAGGGATATCAAGTCATCATTATTTTTCAGATTATTTACTGTGACTTTTACTTGATTTGATGTCTCTTTTTCTGTAAAGTTAATTTTTTCTTTGTCAACTTGTATATCAAAAGAAACAGGAATACTGGTATCTAGATAACCAATTTTATTTGCCAAAACTTCTGTAAACCACACTTTACCATCATTTGATGCATCAAGATAGACTACTGCAGAGAGTGGACCAGTTGGAACATCATATTCTGTAATGATACCTGATTTATCAATTTTTGAAATCTTGTTTCCACCATGTTGTGCAAAATAGATATTTCCAGATTCATCGGTATCTATCTGGCTTGGAAGAGTCTGTGGGTATAGTGCATTTGGTGATGTCCACAATGAACTGTATGTTCTCAAATCGGAATCTAATTCAGATACAATTACTCGACTAGAGCCATGGTCTGATAGAACCAATTTTTCTACTCCTTTAGGATCTTTGATTATAGCAATTCCGAAAGGTGAAAAAAAATCTGGCTTTGGTAGGCTGATCTCAGAAATATTTTGAAGTGGATTAGATTGTACGTTTGTGACATCAATAATCAACACATTATTGGAATAAGCAAGAGTTATCAACAAAGAACCTTTTTCATCAAATGCAAGAAATACAGGTCCGCTGTTTTCTTTGATTGAGTATTCCGTAATTTCATTTGTTTTTATATCCATACTTGCAAATTTATTTGAATTTAGTTCTGTAAACCAGATTTTTGATTTATCTGGTGATAAAACTAGTCCCATTGGTCCAGAATTTTCTGTTGGTACATCGATTGTATCCATTTGTTGACTTTCAATATTGAATTTGCCTATGGAGTTGGTTCTTGCATCTGTAAACCATATCGTATTTCTTGATTCATCATAAATGATATGCCCTCCAGAAAGATTAACAATCACATCTTTTGTATTGGTCTTTTTTAATATCTCAAAATTTGAGAATCTTTCAGTGACTGGATCAAACTTGGAAACTGAACTGGTATTTTGTGTGGCGTGATATATCCAAGCATTTCCATTTTTATCTGTAGTAATTCCCCTCAAACCAAATTCTTCATTTGGAAATGGAATCTCTTTGATGAAATTACTTTTTTTAGAGTATGTGATAAATTCATCATTTGATATTTCTTGTGCAAAAATATCATCAGATGATAAAAATGAAAAAAGAATAACAGACAAGAAAAATAACCCCGTTAATGGAATTATGGTGTTTTTCAACTCTTTTTCACCTGATTTTCTGTATTATTTATCATAAGTCCATACTATCCTATTTTTCTAGAAAAACTGAAACTGGTCCCAAAATATTTCCATGAGGATTGATTATTATCTGCATATTTTGTTCATCTTGAATTTCGATTTTGTCTTGTCCTATGTATTTCCAAGTATAGTAAGTTCCAGGCTCCATTAAGGTGCCATTTAGCTTGAAATCCTCAGAAAATGAAAACGAATCTCCTTTGAGTGTAACTGTCAAAACTTTAGGGCTATCGCCATTTGAAACAAATCTAAATTTGTACGTTCCATTTTTGATGAAAAACGTATCTGAAAAAACTCCCTCTTCGTACAATTTTGGATCAGCAAGTCTTACATGAAAAATTTTTGTGATTTCTTTTTTATCAGTGGGTATAAGCAATACCGAGGATATAGAGATTATAGCTGTCATTGCAATGATACTGCCAAGAATTAATTTTTTCTTCAAGCATAACCCCTTTATTTTAATACATATGCTGTTTTTTTAGATTTTGAGTTATACAAAGTTGTATTAACAGCAACCGCCGCGACGGTCTCTGCGACTCTCTTCGTTTTGTCTTTGTTGTTCTCTTACTACAAATTCTTCTGCATGCTGCTCAGAGCAAAGATATTTTCCGAATCTTTTGATTGCAGTGTCCTTTTTGACTGCTATTCCACATATAGTACAATGTTTTTCAAACATATTTTGTAATGAAACTAGAACATATTTTAATGCAGATCTTTACAATTGTAAGATTAATTTTTAGAAATTAATTCAAAATCTGAGTGTTATTTACATTTGTAAACCTAGGTATTAAAATATTGGCTAAAATTATTGAAATTAACTAGCATGTTGTGTATTGGATGTAAAAATCTCTCAAAAAAGAAAATTATTATTTTGGCTTCAATAATATCTGTGGCTGCTGTAATTCTATATTATTCATTTACAGTAAACCCCGTAACAACACTTGCTGTTTTACCTTTTCTTCTTCCTTTTGTAGGCTGTATTGTAATGTGTGGAGTTATAATGGGAGTTATGTTTCTAACACGACGTTTTTCAAAAAAATCCAATAAATCAAATGGTTCTTGTTGTAAAATGAATCAGTTGATATGAATAAAACTAACACAAAACTAGAATATTAATTAAAAAAACATCTCAAGATATCACAAATAGATAAAGAGGATATTTTTATGAGTCAGGTCTTTTTTCAAGAGTGATTACAACATTAATTATTTTTCCATCACGTAATAATTCAAGATTTAATTTATCTCCAATATTTTTTTCACGTTGAAGATGAGTTAAAACATCCTCAATCTTTCTTACCTCATTCCCATCAATTGACAATACAATATCTCCACCCACTTTGTATTCAATTCCATCAACGATAGTAGTCTGTGATGATCCTCTAAGACCTGCCTTATCTGCTGGACTGTCTTTGACTACAGTCATAATCAAAATTCCTTTTGCATCTTTGAGCTTCAATACATCTGCAATGTCAGGGGAAATATCTAAAGTAGAAATTCCAATCCATGGGTGTAGATATTGCCCATCTTTGATGATTACAGGGACAATTTTCAAAACAGTATCAGATGGAATAGAAAATCCCACGCCCGAAAAACTTCCATCACCAGAATAAATGGCAGTGTTTATCCCAACTACTTCCCCTTTCATGTTAAGTAGCGGACCTCCAGAATTTCCAGGATTTATTGCAGTATCTGTTTGAATTACATCAGATATTGAAAAACTTGTTCCTTGCGCAGGTAAAAGACGCCCCAACTGGCTTACGATCCCTGATGTCATAGAGCCTGAAAGACCAAATGGATTCCCAATTGCTGTAATTTGTTCTCCTACTCTTAATTTTGAAGACTCGCCTATTGGCAATGGATATAATTTTTCAGGGCTGATATCTAATTTGATAACTGCAATATCTGCATACGGATCAGTACCAATGATTTTTGCACGATATGAAGTTCCATCGATAAAAGTTACAGTTATTTTTTTAGTGTCTGCAACTACATGATTGTTAGTTATGATATGACCTGCCTTGTCAAAAATAAATCCTGAACCTACGGCATTTGTATCTCCACGTTCTGACGATTTTGTAACTGTTATGCTTACCACACCCAATTCTGAACGCTCAAAAATTTCAATGAGTGAAAGATCTTTAGTATTTTTCTGTTTTTCAATCAATTGAGATTGTATCTCGGAGGAGTAAGTATTGTCTTGAGCTAGTACCGTAGGCAGAAGCACTAGTGAAGCAATAGATATCAAAACAATACTGCCTATTACTCCTCCAAGCAAAATTTTTGTTCCATTATTATTAGAATTAAACAATATAATACACATAGATAATAAATTACAAATAAATAACACTAGTGCTTTACAAATGCAAAATTAATTTTCTTCATTGATTCTTTTTATTACCGATTCTATTCTTTTTCTGTTTTTTTCCTTGTAATGAGCCTTACAAGTAACGCAGCAAAAAAATCTCTCAAAATTTGCAAATTTTAAAACATGAGTGGTATCTCCAATTTGACCGTTACATAAAGCACATGTCATTTTTACAGACATTCCAGGTTCAATATTCACATCTGATGGTTTTTGAGTACTGGAATGGATCTGAATTTGTTTTTTTTGAGGTCTGGTAAGATTTGTTGAATCAATTATCGGGGAAATTGATTTGATAAGACCAATGTTGACGAGTCTCTTATATCTTGCCTGTACAGTAGGCGTACTGATACCAAGTTCTCGTGCAATTTGCCTAAATGACTTCCTACCATCTTGCTGAAGTGATGATATTATTTTGATATCTGTATCATCTAATTCATGAACCATGAATAATTTTATGTTATTATATATTTATTATCAGCACTTTACAAATGTAAAATCATGATAAAATAGCACGAAAACGACAAAAATCACTGTATTTTTTTGTTAGAAAAATATAATTCAAATGATCATGAAAACTAAGTCTAGATAATCTTATTTTAACGACTTAATTGTTCATCTAGTATCTTTTGGAATGTATCAAAAGGCTGGGCTCCAATTATTGTAGTAAAACCAATTTTTTCATTGCCTA
>CAZQXU010000061.1:0-6977 GCA_964597385.1 uncultured Nitrosopumilaceae archaeon
AGAGTTCAGATATTTTACGGTGAATCTCTTGTTGCAAATCAAATGTTTTTTGATAGAGACGGTGAACTAGTTGTCAAAATACAACCCAAATCTAATTGCACGCAAGAAGATCTATGGAAATGTACAAAATATTATGGTGATGTTGATGCTGTAGTTCCAAACGCCTTAACTTCCACGCCTTCCAGCATTCCAGTTATCTCCGGGCCCGTTTTTACTCAGAGTGGTCAGTATACCGTAAAAACTGACATAATAGGTGCCAAAAATCCAAAGACACAAACTTCTCAAGACATTAGCTTTGAAACAATTGTAATTATCCCTAACGAACAAGAATTCAAGATATCTTCATCTGGTACTGATTATCGAATTTTTGCAAAAAATTTCCAGGGACCGTTAACCAATTTTCAGTATGATGATACATCCAAATCCATTTCTTTTGAAATGCCCTTTGATTGGGAACATGTAGCACATGTGGATTTTGTAAAGAATTACTTTGAAATACCAAAAGACTTTTTGCCTTTAGAAAATGTTGTTAGCTTTAGCGGCAAAGCAAATGGAATGCCAATCTTTCCAATAGATTTACACTATGACAAATATTCTGATAAAGATAGTAACATACTACATTTTATGATTCATAACGATGAACTAAAAAAATTCAAAAGTTCAGACTCTAAACTCAAAGTTGTTATTACTCCTGAATCACAATCATCAATAATTTCTAAAGAACTTTTCTTTGATAATGGCATCAAGGCCATCGCATCTTATGACTCTAGATATTCTGAAAGTAAAAATATTTTATTTACCATAGTGTTTTTTGATTCTAAAGGGAATTTGTCTAGTGATATTCGATATGGATATGGCCTAAAGGATCCAACTGGAAAAGAAACTGTAAACACTGGTGGAAACCTTAGTCTTTTGGGAATCGCGTTACCTAATGGAATTGATTCCCAAGTACTAAGTACTACTATGCCTGGAAAATATTCCATGCAAATTGTACTCTTGGGAATAGGGCAAAACTCTTTTGATAGGCCGACGTTTCAAAAATTTGATTTTGAATTAAGCTCAGATGTGAAAAAAACTGAATCATCTGAAATTCCTATATGGATTAAAAACAATGCGGGTTGGTGGGCTGATGGAAAAATAGATGACAACTCTTTTGTTCAGGGAATTCAATTTTTGATAAAAGAAAAAATAATGAATATTCCATCTACTCCAAGCTCAGGTAATGGCTCTGATGAAATACCATCTTGGATTAAAAATAATGCAAAGTGGTGGGCTGATGGAAAAATAGATGACAACTCTTTTGTTCAGGGAATTCAATTTTTAGTCAAGGCTGGTATAATCAATCCTTGAGATTGATCTGTTAGGCAAAACATATCTCACGTAGAAATCGACCATCCATGTTAAATACAAAATTTGTAATCAATGCTTACCAAACACAAATTGGTCTTGGAAGATTATCTCCAAGACTGATTTTGTTATATTATGGATTGACTTGTTGATTTTTTGTTCTGTTGATTATCTCTGATCTTAAAGTTGCAAAATCTGCTGTAACCTTTGTATTCTCCTTAATCTCTGTGAGTTCTTTTAATATTTTTTCTAGTAATTCAATTATTTTATTTTCTTGTTCGTAAGCCAACTTCTTATTTTTATGCTTTTGTTTTATCCTCTACTAGCTTGAATCTTGATAATACTTTGTAAAGTATGAATACTATTACTGCAATTATTGTGAAATCTATGACATTTGCAATAAAATCTCCATACTTGAATACTGAAATAGCTCCTGATACATTATTGACTACTTCTGTTTGAAGTTCTTTGAGATCTCCTGATGGTAATGCTAATCCTACAATAGGGTTTATGATGTCATTGACTAGAGCAGTAACCAACTTTGATGCTGCAGCACCAATGATAAATGCAATTGCTAATCCGATAATTCCAAAGTTTTTGAGAAAAGTCATGAACTCTTGAACAAAGCTTTGTTTTGGTGGTGGAGCGTCACTCATATCCTATCTTGTTATTTATGTAGTAAAAAAAGTTATCAAAATTTGTAAAATGACCTATTTTGATTATTTATTTTGTTTCTTTGTTCTTTGATTTTAGTTTGCTGCAAATAGAACAATCTTGAATCATAGACTTGATTTTTTGCTTTAATCCCATGCTGAAGCAGTTTTTGATATGAATATAATCTACAGCTATTTTGTGATGTTGACTAGTAATGTCTAATTTCTGATATTGTGACCTTGATCTAAACTTTGAAATATCTATCTGCTGTAGTTTAGATGTGACTATTGCTTACGTTATGATTAACTGTGAACTTGGCGCAGAGGAGACAATTATGGAGAAATTACGAGAAATAGAACAAGTTAAGGAAGTGTTTGGAACAATAGGGACTCATGATTTAATGGTAAAATTAGAAGCTGAAAATTTTGAAAAGATCCGTGAGCTTGCTTCAAGTATTCAAAAGATTGAAAAAATTAGAACCATTTCAACGCTAATAAAAAAAGAATAAAGATGGGTGAACTAAATGCCTCATGAAAAAAATGACATTGAAAAGCTGATTGACACTATGATAAATAATGGTGATGAATTTGTTCAAAAACTTAAAACCGTTCTGCCAGATTCTATTTCAGAGTCTATGGTTATGTTTCATGAATCACACGTTGCCAATCTTAAAAAGATTAAAGATTTTCTTAATCAGTGATTTTTCTGCTAATAATTTGTACTATATGCTTTTTAATCATTGATTACATGTTTTATTATGACTAGATCACGTACAATTACCATTCCTATTAATAAAAAGACAAGCTATGCTTTTGATGCCATTTTGAACGCTCCACCAAAAATGATGCCTGATGCAAAAATGTCTTCTGACGGTTGGTGGTCTTTTTCAACTCCAAGAGGAAATGCTAGATTGAAATTTAAGGAAAATCGCTCACTTGGAATTCTAGACCATGTTTTCATTGATCAAGACTCTCAATGGAATGTTCCAATGCGAATAGTCTCAAGCGGTGAGGATTCTGAAATTGTAATTACTTTGATAAAACCTGATGAGTTGACAGATGAACAGTTTGACAGTAGGATGGTAGAAATCGAGCAGGTATTTGAAAACATGAAAAAAATCATAGAGATGTAAATCTATCCGATTTCATTAGTATTGAGCACAACTAAAAAATCAAAGTTAAATATAATTTTTGTAAGTATAGTCTGAGACAATGCCCTACGAAGAAGTATACTTCCAACGATTAGAAGAAGACGGTCTTGAAGAATTTCAAGAACCTCCCTTGACCAATCAAAATTAATCTCATTTTTTGATTTTATTGATTATCTGGTTTTTTGTCACTACCGGGACCTACCATGTCTTCTGGCTTGACTTCATTATCCCATTTGCCTCTAATTCCTTTGATCAATGCTATGATGCCTGCAACAATTAGTGCTAAAACAAGTGCAAAAAATAAAACTTGATCAAATATCTTAAATGAACAATTTATTGGAACTGGATTTGGTCCTGAATCATAATCGTAGCAGTCTCCAAATTCAGTTGCCTCTATGTTTGCTGTTTGATACTCTCCTCCAAACACTCCTAAAATCAAAAATCCGGCAAAAATAAGACCTACCGATAAAATGATAAATCGCATGTCGCTCATGTCATTAATTTTATGATATACTATTTACGCTTTGATTTAATTTTTTATTAGTGCTATTTTTCTAATAATTCTTTTAGGTTATTAAGTGACGCTTCATAGAATGTTTCCATGAATTTTACAAACTCTGTAAATTGTTTTACTGTCATTTTTTTGCTGTTAAAATATGATTGCCATGTTATCTGAGTGGTATTCTTGTTTTTTGCATTGATGGAAATTGTTGCAACATACGCTCTTAGAGGTAGCCCATCAGTTGCAATGTAAGTAAAGTATTCTCTTTCTTTCCATGCTACAACATGCTCTTCAATTGTATTGCCATCTGCAAATGTAATTTTTCTTATAGCGCCAACGTTTCTTCTTTTTTTTGACAAATATGTTGTTTTTTTAACATCAATTACCCATGATGGGAGCCCAGCAATATTGCTGATTTTTCTCCATACTTTCTCTTTACTTGCGTTAACTGAAATACATCTTTTTACTGTACTTGTGTGAAATGATTTTTGTACAGTTTTTGTCATAACTGGTTGTATTTCTGTATAGTTTTAAATTTTATTTCTTTAACATATTTAATCCCAATAAAACAATAATCACTATGGTGTTTGGATGGGGTAAAAAGAAAGAAGTGATATCTGAAGAAATTCCATCAGAAAAACAAATTTCATTATCTGAAGTATCAAAAATTGTGCAAAAATTGCTTGAGTTAAGAACAAACCAAATTTTGAATGATATAAAATCAATTAGAGATAATACTGAGCCTTTGATCAGTGATCTGATTTCAATTGGAAATGCACTTGAAAAAGATGATCTCCAAGTTGATGACATCGATAAGCATATTCGAATTATTGTAGTTAGAGGTAAACAACAAGTAATTGACATGATAAAAAAGGACGCAAATCATCTGCCAAAAATTAATTCCTTTGATGATGTTGAAAACATGCATGCCGTATTGAATCAAATGTTAAAAAAAATAGGTGATGTTCTAGGAAGACAAACTAGAGTCATCCACATCTTTGCAAAAAAATATGCAGAAAAATTAAAGGATATCTTGCAAAAAATGAACTCAAATAATATTGAAATTCAACAATTACTGAAAAACTATAATCATACAAAATCAATTTCTGCAGAAATTACTGGTTCATTACAAGAAATCGATAATTTGGAAGATGATATTGTTAAAAAAGAACACAGAATAACTGAAATTAAAAATCATATAAATTCACTAAATACAAAAATAGCTGGTTATGAGGAATCCATCAAAAAAATACATTCCTCTGAAAAATATCTCAAGTTTTTAGAGTTGCAGAAAGTTTTAGACTCATTCTCTGACGAAAAAAATCAATTGAAAAATGAAATTAATTCACAATTCACAAAAATTTCCAGACCTCTCAGTAGATATGAACATGTGTCTTCAATGGAAAAAGAACAAAAAACTCTCCTGTCTAAATTAATTGAAGATCCTTTTGGTGTGTTGACTCCAAAAAATAAAGATTCCATAATACTTATTTTAGAAAACATTCGAAAAGGAATTTCATCCGGATCTATATCGGTTAAGGATACAGAAAAATCATTTTCATATTTGACTGAAATTGAAGAAGCGCTTGCTGGATATATTACACGTGTATCTGATTTTACTGAAAAACGTCAAAAAATTGAAAATCAAATGTCTGTCCTTCGATCTAATGAATTAACAGAATTCATGCATAACTTAGAGCATGCTACTTCTGATAAGGATGATTCTGAATCAAAAATCAACTTAATCGAGTCGGAATTAAATGAGGAGCGTTTGACCATCTCTAAATTGATATCTGAAATTGAATCTAAATTAAGAGAATTTTCTAATACTGTTTATGTTGTTGTTAGATAATTAATCATTCAGAAATGAATTTATCGCATCCTGACGTACATGGTTTATTCATAACTCCTTCACATTTTTCAAATTCATTATGTGCTATTCTTTGATGCCCACAAACACGACATTTCATTCTGAAATATTCAATTACCTTACTGTATGGTACATCTAATGACGCAATTTTTGATGATATGCTGTCATCCATAGTATTTCACATTTTGGTGTTGTTTTAATTCCACAAAAAAGAGTTTCTAATTGTTAATCCTAAATTTAATTAGATCTAAACTATGTACACTATCATGTTGTTTAAAAAGAAAAAAATCGAAAGACACGTCTCTCTAGAAAAAAAAGTTTTAGATAGTATTTTGTCTTATTGCCAAATGAAACATCCAAATGAAGGAATTCTTATTTTAAAAGGCAAATCAAAACAAGGAAATATTATCATTGATGGTTTGGTGATTCCGCCCTTTAATTATTCTGGACCCACATTTGCGGGTTTTCCGCACTCTTTTCTGCCATTTGATATGAGTTATGTGGGAATAGTTCATTCACATCCTAGCGGTTCTGCAGAACCATCTGTTACTGATCTTCATAATTTCTTTGGTCTAGTATCCATAATTGTTCAATCACCATATGGGGATAATGATGTCTTTGCTTGGGATAGTAGTGGAAATCCTGTGCCTCTTTCTATTGTATAAATTGGATTACCTGGAAGTTTCCTAAAAAAAATACAAAAAACACTGACAAAACTTTATAAGTATTTTGAATGTACTTTTGTTGAATTGTTTAATTATAAGACTTATCTGATCTTCTTGTTTGCCTCATTAGGTATTAGTATTGGGTTGCAAATGATTCTTCCATTTCCTTATGGTCTAGGCGCAGCTTTGGCAATTTTCATAGCATTTCCAATGTTGCTAAGAAGACGGTACATGAGTCGTATGAAAGGATATGGTGATTCTGGAAGTGGTGGCGGTGGATTCTTTGGAATGAACTCTGGAGGTACAAGTGTACGCTACGTGTGTTTAGTATGTAATAACAAACACAAAGGTGGCACATGTCCTAGATGTGGTTCTAAAATGCAACGTGCTGATTTCTAAAATGTCCTTAACTGAACTTAGAAAAAAAGTCTTATACCAAAATTCAATTGAAGTCTGGATTGAATTAAGCAAAGAAAAAAACATTGATTGGGTAGATACTGAAAATTACAAAAAATTTATCGCTTTTCTTTTAAAAAATAATCTAAACATGAAACAAATGTCAATATGTTTTGATGAATCCGATAAAGCATCTGAAGGAGGTCATAGCAAAAAAGTATTTGCAAACAAGTTAGCGGCAATAAACGATGAAAATTCTGCATGTTACTCCATAAAATTGAATGACAGTGCTATTGAATTAATTCGAAAATTTAATCTCTAATTCTATCGTTTTAACTTTGGATTTACAATGGAATCTAAAGCATTTCCTATAAAGACAAAAGCAAGTCCTGT
>CAZQXU010000062.1:0-6887 GCA_964597385.1 uncultured Nitrosopumilaceae archaeon
CATCACATGTTCATGTAACATGGAAAGATGGGACAACTCCAAGAATATTGAATTCTGAAAAAGCAATAACAGATGCAGAGAAAAAAGGAGAGATATCATTGACACCACTAGAAGTTGTCATAAACATGCCACAAATTGTTTGGCCAGATGGACAAATGATGGTAAAAGAAGACAAGACACTTTCTGATCACACACCATACGGTGGAGGACAAATTCTAGATATCGACACTGAAGGGAAAACTGTGACATTCATTGCACACAGAGGTTGGGGTCCAGACGGAAGAACTATCTACTACATTGTAACTGATGCAACACCTTCAGGTCCAGCCGAGATGATGGGAGTGATTAGCTCACCAACATCTGCCAGCCTTATTGCAAATTCAGCCGCAGTTGATCTGTTTCAATTCACAAATGGAATTAAGGGCTCAGGCCCATTAGGATTCCAAGCCGGAATTGCCTCAGGAGCACAAGGAGATGCAAACTATTCTCCAATGTGGAGAATTAATGTAATCACTTGGAAGGATGCAAACAACTCAGCATTGCTTGAAAACATTTCAGATATCACAGCATACCAAAAAGCAGGTTTGATCGACATAAGTCTAGCAAGACCAATGGATAGTGATCATATAGTTAACTGCCCATTCATTGATCCCTTTCAATAGGGATTAATCTTTTTTATTTTTTCATATTACAAATAATATAATGAATCAGGATTTTTGAGTTTCAGATAATAGATTCATGATCCCTTGAGTAGTTACAATTCCAATCACATGTCCATTATTAGGATTAACAACGGGGATTATATCAAAAGGATGAGAATTCATTTTTTGAATTACTGAATACAAATATTCATCAGGAGATACAGTGTTGACTTTTTTGTACATTACATCATCAATAGTAATTGCATCAAAAGTTTTTTTATGAAATTTATCAATTTCTCGTTTTGAAATCAGTCCTACAAGTTGATTATTAGCATCAATTACCAGATATGGTTTTTTAGTAAGAACATTTTGGTTTAAAAATGACTCTACAGTAAGCAGAGGAGTTGTCTTTGGAAAATCAGTTTCAATAACAGCAATTGCAGGTACATCAGATACTACTCTTCTAAAATAAATTGGCATCAACCCAAGTTCTACGGTTCCTACTTTTACATGAATTATTTTCTTTAACTTTCGTTGGAGTTCGATACTGGATATTATCATCGTTAAAAGAGTACCAAATACCAGAAGTGAGAAAAGATCGTTATCTAAGATGTCAGCCTGTAACAAAGACAACATTAAGGCTAAATCTACTGCACCTTTTGCCATTACACCATAGGCTACAGTTCTAGCAGGACGCATCTTTGCGATTCGAACAGCAATGTACGAGCTTACAAATTTCACACCAATTATGATTCCAATAAACACGGCAATAATCCACCAATCTAGATTTAGAAAACCAAGACTAAAGTGAAGACCGATACCTGCAAAAAAGATTGGAATGAAAATTCCATGTCCAATAACACCGATATTTTTTGAAATTTCAGAATAATCATCTTTAGCCATTCGAGAAACGGCAATTCCTAAAAGAAGTGCACCTATTGCACCATGAATTCCACTAACCTCAGCAAAATACGCTACAAGTAAAATTACTCCTATTATAATACCGAAATAAATTTGCTGATCTTTAAGATGTTTTTTCAACATTCGGAAAAATCGTGGCAAAATAAAAACTGAAAGTATACCTGCAACTGCAAAAAAGATTATCATCTTTGCAAACAACCAGAAAAATTCTGAAACTTCAGGGGTGTCACTTGAATTTACTTGGATTAATACACTGGTAACAATTATCGCAATAAATTCTACAATTGCGGTAACTGTAAAAATCTCTAGGCCTATTGTAGATTTTAGTTTACCAAGATCACTGAGTATCTTTGCTGTAACACCAAGACTAGATGCAGCAATTACACTCCCTATAGCAAAGGCTTGGGTAAAATTCATGTCTAACGATAGACCAAAAAATCCGGCTACAAAAAACGGAATTAAAAACGCTACAGCAGAACCAGCAAAAATTCTACCTTTCATCACATTGAATATTCCTGCTAAATCAATTTCCTGAAGACCAATTAAGAAAAATAAGAAAAACACACCGATTGAGGTAAAAAGCTCAATTGCATTGATTGGCTCAACTATAGCTAAAAGTGTAGGCCCAACGATAATTCCGGCAAGAACATTTCCTATAATAGTAGGCTGATTAATTCTATGCATTAGTTCGCCAAATAATTTGGCGGCAATTATTAACACTGCAAGATAGAGAATTGCTTCAAAGACCAATATACAATAATCATGTGGGATCATCTCATATCCCTTTCGAAAGAGACCACACCTATCAGATAACAGAATAATTGTTATAGGAGATAATTCAGGTAAATTTCAAAATGGAGAAAATTGACTATGAGGGAATTGTTTGGGCAATTAATCACAACAATCCAGAACCACTAGTTGAACATGCTATTCACACATTAGTTATGCATGGAGTTAAAAAAGAAGATATTCAGCTAACAGATGCTCCAGACAATGTCAAAGTTGGTGCCATAGTAGTTGAGATTTGGCCATATCATCTAGATGTTGCAAGAGTAAGAACAATTAGAAATGAATCTTTTATCAGCGGTACAGTTATGACTATTGAGCTAAAATTAGACGGCGAAGGAAACTATACAGATTAGTTTTGAAAAAAGCAAAGAAACAAAATATCATCATTGCATCAATTGCAATTATCATTGTAGGCGGAATAGTTGCATACAATTATTCATATGATCAAACAAGACAAAAGGGGTTCAAATTTGGAAACGAACTTCAACAAATTCAAGAAGAAGTAAAACAAGCTCAAATTCAATTTGACTCAAAGATCACACAGTGGAAAGAGGGAGATTTGAGTTTAGAAGAATTGTTGGATTACTCTGAAATACATTTGAATGATATGCAAAATGAGATATTAAAATATGACAAACTAAATCCGCCAACTCAATTTGCACCATCAGTAGAATTGTTCAAGCTTTCAACACAAGCACAGCTAGATAGTGATAAAGAATTCATAGAATGGATAAAAACGAATGATGAATCTCATAGTATTAGATCTGATTCATTATTACAAGAATCATTTGAATATGAAATGCTTGCTTTAGGTGAATTTAATTCAGTCAAAGCAGGATTAAAGTAGAATTATAATAAATTTAATTTTTGTAATAAATCTAAAATCGGTGAAATTTCTTTTATAATTTCATTTTTATCCAAAGGCGTAGGCTCTGAGAATTTAATTGGAAACGTAATTGTAAGCATGTCTTGATCTGTATGAGATATACGAATAGAATGAACAGTATTGTTTGTTTTCGTAATGAAATCTTTCCATTTTTTTAAATGCTCTCCAACACGATTAACTTGAGTCTCTAATTGATCAATATCAATATCCAAATCAGAGTCAAATAATCCAAATTTTACAAGAGGAATCATCATTAATCCGCCTGAAATTTTATCATGATTTTTTAGCATTTGTGAGATAATTTCTACAGAATTTTCTTTAGGATAGATAACTCCATAATCAGGATCAAAATATCCAGCTACAAGTTTCTTTGAATCTAAAATTCGAAAATATTCATCATCTAAATCTAATTTCCACAACAACTAGTCAATAATACATAATTAAATAAACAGTTTACCAATGACAGTTAAATAAACAAGGTGAAGATAAAAAACATGACAATTTCCAAAGAAAATAAAACATTCATTGATAGTTTAATTGATTATTACATTAATGAAGCAGAATCATATAGACAGATTGCAGAAAACTTTGTCCCAGAGGTAGAATCGGTTCCAGATACAGCGTTTGGAATCATTACTGGATGTGTGTACTCAGGATTTTTGCAGGCATATCAAAATCAGCAACTTACTCCAGGATTAGAAGACATGAATGAGTTTAATCAAATCATAAAGAAACGTGCCCCACTAATCAAAAAGGCACTTCTTGGACCCATAAAACAAGAAAATAAGCCAAAAGATACTCCTGAAAAATCAGACATATAGTTTAGAAATCACAGTTAAAGTTTAATTTGATTTCAAAATACCAAAACGCATGAAAGTGGATGGAAGTAAAATCATTTTTGGGATGGGAGTATCATCAGCAGTAGTAATGGTAATAGTAGTGCTTTATTTTGCAATACGTTGATAAATCAATTTTTCTATAAATAATATATTGTCAGCAACGGATGAGTTTAGAATTACACAAATTGTAGATAATGGGCAAGTAGTACAATTAACATTAATTGAAAATGTGTCAACTGAGCCAATTTCACAAAAACAAATGATCATAGACAATGTTTCAAAAAGACTAGATGCTGAAACAAAAGAGCAAGTCATGCCATTATTAGAAGCAATACTACAAGCTCAGCCAACAGTTAACATTAGAAGTTATCAACAAACCCAAATCACAATAGGTATGCCAAAATCAAGATATGAAAAAATGGGCAGACCGCAAGTTGGAAGTGTACTTGGAATTGATATAAAAAAACTCTAAAGATTTGATTTTATATCACTTAGAGTCTCTAAAGGCAACGAACAAGTAAAATTCCTACAAACAAAGACAGAGGTTTTATCACTGTAGGATTTACCTGCAAAAAATGGAAAGTTAGATAGGTTTTCTAATTGAGATTTATTGTTAATTGATACCATAATTGATTCAGGTAAAAATTTAGAGTAAAGAAAATTGCAAATTTCTGAATTTTCAGAGTTGATAATTGTAATTTCAGTTGGATGTTGCATGAAAGTGTAAATTGTATTTAGCAGATAGCCAAAACCAAATGGATTTTCAGCTGCAATTTGAGCCTGAGATTCCATAATTTGAGTTGCAATTTTTAAGAATTTATCTTCTTGTGTAAGATGATACAATCGTAACATTACAAAACATGAAACTGAGTTACCTGATGGCAATGACAAATCATAATTGCTTTTTGGTCGTATGATTAATTTTTCATGATCATCAGAGGTCATAAAAAAGCTGCTACTCTCAGAATCCCAAAAGTGATCAACTAAATGATGTCCTAGTTTAACTGCCAAATTCAGATATTTTGCTTCAGGTTCAATCTCAAAGACGTCAAGTAATGCGTTTGCAAAATAAGAGTAATCTTCCAAATAACCATTTATTTTTGCCACATTATTTTTGTAAGTTCGTAATAATTTAGTATCATCAAGCAGTTTTGTTTCAATAAATGAAACACAGTTTTTTGCAGCATCAAGATATTTTGCTTCTCCAGTAACACGGTATCCTTTAGCAAATGCTGTGATCATCAATGCATTCCATGAAGTGAGTACTTTATCATCTAGTCCAGGAGGAACTCGTTTGGAGCGAACATTCAATAATTTTTCAGAGCAACGTACAAGAATTTCTTTGATTTTTTCTTCAGGCATTCCAAAATGAAATGCTACTGCAGAGATGTTGATGTTATTACACAAAATACTGTTACCTTCCCAATTTCCACCATCAGTAACATCATAGTATAAACAAAATATCTCAGCATCATCGCCAAGGATCTCTTTTATTTCACTTTTCTTCCATACGTAGAATTTTCCTTCTACACCTTCTGAATCAGCATCATATGCCGAATAAAAGCCACCTTCTTTTGAAGTCATTTCTCTTAAGACAAATCCCAAAGTCTTGTGAAGAACTTCTAGATAGAATGGGTCTTGGGTAATCTGATAGGCTTCAGCATAATTTACTGGAATTAGGGCATTATCGTAAAGCATCTTCTCAAAATGAGGAACAAGCCATTTTGCATCAGTGGAGTACCTATGGAATCCTCCACCTATCTGGTCAAAGATGCCACCTTTGGCCATTTTATTTAGAGTTTTGAGCGCAAATTCATTAAATTTTGATAGTCCGGTAAGTTTGGCATATCGGAACAAAAATGAAATGTTAGCCGCGTTTGGAAATTTTGGTGCAGAACCAAATCCACCATACGTTGCATCTCCAAGCTGAAATAAATTCATTGCAGCTTCATCAAGAATAATTTTTTCTAGTTTAGATGGAATTTTTACAGTCTCTGCTTTTTGTAATGCAGATAGAAAGTTATCAGCGGACTTTTCAATGTCTTTTGGTTTTTCTTTCCAAGCTTGTGCTAATTGTCTTGTGATACTTCCAAACCCTGGACGACCATAAGAGTCCAAAACTGGAAAATAAGTTCCAACGTAAAATGGTTTTTGATCAGGGGTTAAAAAAATACTAAGAGGCCATCCACCCTGACCTGTTGCTATCTGACAAACTTTTTGATATATATCATCAAGGTCTGGTCTTTCTTCTCTGTCAACTTTGATGTTTACAAAATTTTCATTCATGAATTTTGCAACTTCATCGTTTTCAAATGATTCGTGTGCCATCACATGACACCAATGACAAGCGCTATACCCTACACTAAGAAAGATAGGTTTGTTTTCATCTTTAGCTTTTTTTAGAGATTCATCATTCCAAGCATACCAGTCAACTGGATTTTCGGCATGTTGGAGTAAATATGGACTGGTTTCATGAATTAGATGATTTTTTGCCATATTGAATCAAGTTCCTTTTGTTATTTGTATCTAATTGACTAGTAAAAGATGCCTTTGCCTTCTTCTAATTCATAAATTCGTGTATTGATTTTGTTCAATAGTTTTTGTTTTGATTTTTGGGCTTTTTTGTCATGACTGTAATCTTTTTTTTCGAGCAACTCTTGTAATCGTTTTAATTGATCTAGTGTTAGTTTTTTGAAGTCATTTTTTGATCTTGAAACAATTTGGAGTAAAGTTACTCGTTCACGGTCCTCAGCAGAGATATCATCAGTCATGAATTACTAGGTGGTTAGGATCTTTATTTTTCTAATGAAT
>CAZQXU010000063.1:0-6686 GCA_964597385.1 uncultured Nitrosopumilaceae archaeon
CAGCAAGATGAACTTTCTTTGCAAGTGCAGATATTGCAGTAGAGTCTTTTTTTAGGCGAATAATTTTTGCAGGGGGCAAATACTGCGTACATTCTACCATGTTATTTACTTTGTATCTATCAAGACCATCGAGTACAACCTCACAATGAAGCCTAGCTGAAATATCACTAATTTGAATGGAACTTTTGTTTGATACGATGATTGGTCTTCGTGTAATATCTAAAGAGTTGACAGAAATTATTTCAAACACATCTGAATCATGAAATAGCATAGGACCTCCAGCAGACATTGAATATGCAGATGAACCAATTGGAGTAGAGATAATTATTCCATCACTATTATCGTGCCAAACTTCTTCATCGTTTATACGCAATGTATGTTCCATTAGCATTGCACTTTTTGATGAAAAAACTGCAACATCATTTAATATAGGATATACATTTTTCCCATCAATTTTTACTCCAAGTCTTGGTACTTCCTCAACTGTGTAATTTTGTTTTTTTAGAATTCTCACATAAGAAGGAAACTCTCTAAGATCAATTTGAGCCAAAAACCCACTTGATTCACCCTCACTTATTCCAAGTACTGGAGATATGGAATCAAAGTATCTATGAAAGTAATTTCTAACACCTTTGTCTCCTCCAAGCACCAAAACACAGTCAGCAGGTTTTGCTTTTGATTTTGAAGTGATTATAAAGGATTCAATCTCTTCATGGTCTAGAATTTTTTTAATTGTTTTTACTGCAGAGTCAGTCGTACCAGAAGCATAGATACCTATTTGCACAGTGAATTGAAACCATAGTTCAATAAAAGGATAAAGTGCTAAATCGTTCTATACTTTACCAGATTGTAAAAATAAGAAGCGTTAGTCTCAATGGCATGTTTTTGTGGTATTTTTAGAAGGCCAACTTGTTTTGAATCAAGTGCTGCTTGAGCAGAACCACCTGCAAAACATAAAGCCCAGAGAAAGTCTTTTTCTTTAAGCATGGTACAACAAAATGTTGCACAAAAAATATCACCAATGCCAGTAGTATCATAAACTTCCTTATTAGGCAAAGTAATAGAATAAATTTTATCTTTCACCAACAATGATACTTCAGTTTTGTTTGTAAATAATACATGTTCTACACCTTTTTTCTGCAATGCCATCATCATCTCATCGTTTGTCCCACTTACAATTTTTTGAGACTCTTCTGGATTTACCTTGATTGCGTTAACACCAGTTAGAGCAAGATCCGTATTTTCTAAAATTACATTTTTGTCTGAATTAACTCTACGTAGAAATCCTTGAGGATCAACTAGAGTAAAATTAGAATCTTTTTTTATTTTAGAAAATGTTTCAGAAGAAATTTCATGAAAGATTGGGGTTATCAGAGAGCCATCAGCATTATTAGAAGTGTATTCAATTGGCTCACATTGATGTAATAATTTGAGTGTTCTATCAGAACCTGTTATATTTATGGCAAATCGAGTGGTAAGTTTCTCAGACAATCCATTTTCAAATTTAATTTTATTTTGAGATAGATATTGTTGTGGAAAGTCTTTACCGAATTTTGTGTATAAGGATACATCAAATTTGAGTTCCCTTGCAGTTAAACCAGCATAACAAGCTGCACCTCCAATTTGTTCATGAGTTTCACCTTCAAGTGTAATTGAATCAATTGCACAGTGTGAAAATAATGCCAGTTTCATAAATTAAGTACAAATAGTAATGATTTAGTTTTTTGCATTGTTTTTATTAAAACATTCTTGACAAAGTAAGTTACCTTTCATTATAACTAACTCCATATTTGATCTAAAGCAAACATGACACAAGCCACGCATTATATTTCAACAATACTTATTCTGGCATTAAAACATGATCGGATTTCAAAAAAGGGTTAAAGAAAATAGAATTAAAGCATCAAAAAATTAAAACTAGTCTTGAACCTTGACTCTCCCCATCTCAAGATTTCGTAAAAATTTGGCACCTTTTTCGTCATATCCATCAATGAATACATACATATCATATTCCCCTGCAGGAATCACAGTACCTCCAGAAAGATCTCTATCAGGTCTATCTTGAGCAGTCCAGAAATATACTCTAGCAGTTGCATTAACTGGTATGTAAATACTGTCTCTATCTTCCATCACTCTCCAAGGAGAATTATTTCCACCAGTATCACAAGGATCTGACTCTGTAGAATTCACAGAACAAATCACAGCAGCATATGAAGATTGACCTTGGATAGGACTGTCAAATACAGCTCTTGTTCCCTGATATACAAACCAACTTCCTTGGGGACCAAGATTAAATATATTGACTTCGAGCCGGTTACTTTTATCATATAACCAATAGGATAGAAACGGTGTATCAGGAGGAGGTATTTGTATAAAACTAGTCAATGGATTCATGTCTTCATCATCTATTTTCATATCAAGTTCTAATGGTTTCCAAGTAGAAGTAGAAGGAATATAGCTAATAGTAAAATTCAACCTATTATTAGAATCGATAGTTATGGCACCAAGTGCAAAGGTGTTATTTTGTACATAATATGCAGAATCAACATTATCGCCCTGACCAAGAGGGTCATAAAATGGAATATTCACAATAGAAGAAACAATACTAGATAAATTATTGCCGTTTTTATCAGTTTCATAAATTTCGAGGTTCAATTGTTGAGTTTTATTACCATAGTTTGTACGAGCTAAATCAGAAGCTTCAGGACTGCTGCTCAACGCTTTAGCATTCCAATGGATAATGTCATCAATAACGCCATTAAAAAAATTGGTAGCTTCTTGAGCATTACTACCAACATACCATTTACCATCAGTGTCAACTTGACTTGTTCCCCAATTGTAAGACGAATTTATGCTTTCAAGAGTTGTACCTGCAAGATTTGTAACGTATAATCCACAATCATCATTGTTGCTTTTTCTGACAGCAACAACATGATACCATTGTAGATCATCATATCGACTTACAGTTTTACATGTGGAAGTATCAGAAACACCAAGATCCATATTAAATTGAAATACTAGTTTTCCAGTAGTTCCCTCCAAGTATATTCGAGAATAATCGCAAGAAGGACAAACCCCATTTCCATCCCAAGATACAATGTGTTGTTCAGTAGCACCTACAGCAGCATTTGTTTTAAACCATAATGCAGTAGTATGTGGTGCTGTGAAAAGATTGTTGCCATCAGATGAGCTGACGTTATTTACGCTTCTAAAGCATTGATTAACTCCATTAAAAGAGTATGCTCCAGATCCATGAGGTCCACCAGTAGACAGATATGATGGGGAACCTGCGCCAGACATAGAATATTCTAATGTTAATGTGGGTATACCTGAACCATGATCAAATGAATCTGATCTTCTCTTCTCACTTGAAGATGCGCTAACTCTTTCAATGAAGATGTTGATGTCATTACCAGATACCCAACCTGCCCTATTAACAATTTCTTGAATAACAGGGTTGAGAAGAGTATCAGAAGTAGAATATGCAACATTATTAGACCAGCTTGATGGCGTCCAATTTACACTTGCAGTTGTACGTGGTCTAGTACTTGGTGATAAATTGTTTGAAGTTGCTGAAAAAGTAGTGGCATCATCAGTTGCCTGAGCATTAATTTTCAAAGTGATGTTTGATGAATCAGTACTATCAGCCATAAATGTCAAATAGGCTTTTGTAACTATGGCATTTTTTGGAATTTGTACATTTTGAAATCGCATTCCAACGTATTGATTCGTTGAACCGTCATAAGGCATTTCTAAATCATCACTATCAGTAGTGGCAGTGCCAGACGGATTAGTTTGTTCTGCATCATCAGTACTTGTTATGATTGGTATAGGAGCAAGTGCAGTAACACCACACCCTTCAAGATCTGCACTAGCAGTTCCTTCAGAGTTATCTTGAATTGCAGTGTTTGTATTAAAATGAAATATCATATCTTCACCTTCATTTTTTAAGCTTGTAGGTAATGCTTCACTTTGTAGTCGAAGTGATGTAACCCAATTTCCAGCAGGAATATTTATTATATTAGTCCCATTTTGAGTAAAAAAGTTCGGAGTTGTAGTATCTAGATCTATTTTTTGACCATTATTGCCACCATCGGGACTGGCAGAAAACATTTGATACGAAGTAGCAGGAGTTCTATCTGTCTCTTGATGAAAAATTAGAACATCACTAGTAATTGAATTTGATTGAAGACCCTGTGAAGTAATAGCTGTTCCTGATTCAAGTGCAGATAGAATATCCCTTATTTCAACAGTGGATGTAGCATTGTTTGAGCTAACTCCATTTTGAAGAGAAGTAGTAAATGAAATTAAATTAGAATCTACCCCTTCAACGGTATAAATCCACGAGAAAGTAGCAGTTTCTCCAGGATTAAGACGGGGATAGTAAGGAGGACTTGGTCCAGACACATAAGTTGCAATACAGTCAGGAGTGCAATTACTGTCATTAACAACAGGAAGTGGTGTAGGAGTCAAGTTTAGAATTGGTGAGGCGTTTGTAGAATTATTAATTACATTTAACAGAATAGTAGTATCAAAAGCGTTGGATATAGTTGGAGGAACCGTTCTACTAGTAAGAAAAAGACTTTGAGAACCTACTGAATTTATATAAAATGTTTTAATCGTTCCCCTGTCAGAAATCATTTTCATTGTATATCCTTTTGTTGGATCTATATCATAATCAACAACATCAAGTAGATTTACTTGATTACCAGGAGCAATAACTTCTCCAACATCAAATTTCTTAACAGAGTCCGGAGTTCCTGTTTCTTCAATCCATAATGTTTTAACATTTAATGGAATTTGGCCAGTGTTAGTTATTACTCCATCGAGTTTGTTTGCAGGAGTAATCTCCACAGATGTTATCTCAAGTGCTTCACTTTGTTTATCATTTTGTCTTTTTTCTTCAGTAATTAGAGATTCAGAAAAGTCGCTTAAAATATTCATGCTATAAGTTACATAAGATAATGCTCCAATTACAATTGCTACAAGAAAAACGGTTCCAACTATTGCACTTAGGCCTCTATGAGAGTTCATAGTTATTTATACCGCCCATGTTTACCATATAAAAAAAAGTCATTAAAGATAGAAACAATTGTTTATCGACCAGATGATTTGAAGTATCACTTTCCAGGAATGTCTTGAGCATTACCAAATTATTTCATCATTGTCATATATTATGTAGAGTGTGTCAGAAATCCTTTACATCTTAGTTTGGAGGTAATCAAGGGACACAAGAATATAAAGAGGGGAAATCGATGATGTTTATGCCACTTAAACGAGCAAGTCGAGGTCGTACTAAAGGAGGTAAAGGTTCCTCAGGAACAGTACAATGTACAAACTGTGGGTGTACAGTTCCAAAAGATAAAGCAAAGAAGGTAACTGGTAGAATTAATCTAGTTGAACATACTTTGGCAAAAGAACTACGAGCACAAGGGGCATACATTGCATCTCCAACAGTTTTGAAATGGTATTGTATCTCTTGTGCAATCCACTTTAAGATTTTAAAAATCAGATCTGAAGACAGTAGAAGACAACGTGGAAAACTACGTTAGAATTTTTCTAGCAGAATTAAATTATCAATCTAAAATCAATTAAAAGGTATTTACGTATCAAAGTTTTGCCCTTCTCAGATCGTGAAACAGTGAATCATTTTGTACTACAATCAATGCTCTAGTATTCTTCATTGTCGGGCAATATACTAAATTTATTTTATATAAAAAAACGTTAGTTACGCTGAGCGGTAATGTTATTCAGGAAATATCTAATCAGTTTTTTCTTTAATATTTTTAGCAGTAAATATCATTCTTTGAACAAGTGTAATTCCTGCAATCACTACAACAATCACGACTGCATGTTCCATATATCCAATTATTCCAATAATCGCAATAACAAGTAGACGTTCTGCTCTCTCACCAATTCCAATTCCTTGCATATTGATGTTAAGTGAATCAGATTTTGCTCTAGCATAACTTACCAACAAAGATAGAGTAATTGCAAGCATTACAAGATACGGTTCAGCATATCCACCAATCAACAATCCTACAAATATTGCAACTTCGGCAATCTTATCAAACATGGAATCAAGATAGGATCCTTTCTTTGAAGTTTTTCCAGTTACCCTTGCGACTTGCCCATCAACCATATCAAAAAAACCAGATACGAGTAGCAAAACACCACCGATAACTAATCCAAATTCAATTCCCATTCCATATACTACTGCAGATGTAAGAGCAAATAATAGACCTACGAATGTCCAAAAGTTTGGGGAGAGTCCAGTAGATGCAAACACCTTTCCAATCTTTTCAAGTGTTGGTTGTAGTGTTCCTCTTAGATTATTTAACATAATAACATCCTAACTGAATTTTCAATATACCGATTTTATTTTTGGTGATTCTAAATTTCATAACTATCACATTAAAAAATAATTTATTTATAGTTTAATCGAGATAAATTCATAGCAATTAACGTAGACATTATCTTTGCAGCAATTGAGGCAGTAGCACCGTTATCATATTGTGGGTTTAATTCTACGATGTCAATGCCAGCCACATTCTTATTTTCAAGCGAATAAATTAAATCAAATAATTCTCGAGAGGTCATTCCTGCAGCTTCGGGATTTCCAACACCAGGTGCATATGCAGGATCTAATACATCTAGATCAAAACTAGCATACATAGAATCAAAAG
>CAZQXU010000064.1:0-6492 GCA_964597385.1 uncultured Nitrosopumilaceae archaeon
CGTATGGAGAAATCCCGCAAAGGTCGAGGGTTCAAATCCCTCCCGGTCCACTACTCTAGTGTCCTTTTTTAAGTTCCAAAACCATAATGATGCAGACATGAAGATAACTAAAGAAGAGTTTCAGAGGATAGGACAAGAGAGTCCACTAGAATTATTCCATCAAGGGATCAATGCCAGAGACCAGAGAGAAATACACTAGAACCTTACGTCATGTGCTATGTAAAATCTTTGAGGATATTTTGAATAGGGATTTTGAAGAGTAAAACAAATCATTACACATGCAAAAGAGGATTCCATAATAGACATAGTTATGAGAATCAGTTTTATCTAAATTCTTTTTTTAATTTGCCAAGCAGTAATTGTTGGTGCTGCAATATACATTCCCAAATTCAAGATAATAACAGATATTCCCAATCCTAATACTTGAACGTCAGAACCATCTTCAGCTAGTGTCATAATAGAAAGAGTTGACAACATTGGAGTAATGGCCAATTTAACTGCCTCTTTGAATAAAGGATTTTCTCTTTCCAGATCTGCAATTGTTGGAGAGAATGTGTAATACAATTGGTTGAATCCAGCCATAAATGATGCACCTGTAGCAGTACTCATCAATTTATCATCTCGAATTTCTCGAAGGAATTGTACCTGAGGTGCCATCTCTGAACCATACACTGCAGTAGCAATTAGACATCCTCCACCTTGTGGATTATCAACGACTGGTTCTGGGTCAGGAGTATTGGATTGAATTATAGTCATTGTACTTGGAGATTTTTCTTTTTCATTTAATTGCGAGTCTGAAATATGAGATTCTAAGTCAGACTCTTTCTCTAATGAATTCCAATCAACTCTTAGATTAGGATCATCATTAGGAGCAATGTTTAATGTAACTACTTTAAGCATTCGAATATTAATCACAGTTGCACCGCCTTTTTCACCAAACTCTGTTGCATAAAGAAATGGCTCCAATGTTATTCCCCCAGGATAACTATCAGGTATGCTGACAGTTACTTTGGCATATTTTAACTCAAGTGGATCCAAGGTAATATTTTTTTCAAATGATAAAAATTCAGAACCATCTTTTTCAGAGGAGAGTACTATTTGTGTGGGGTTAGAGTTACTGTCTGACGCCAATCCCCAATCAAATGAGGTTGTCTGACCGGGTTTTATATCAAGTTCAATTTTTCCTGCAACCTGTCTTAGAGCATCTGCGTCATATAGATAAAATGGAATCACAAGCAAAATAATAAAAAATAAAAAGATAGTAGATTTTTTCATATTTTCATAACATATTTGAACTCATTAAAGTATTATGTTCTTAACAGCTTGCAGAAAAGTCCATGGTTTGTGTAAGAGAACCTGTAAAGCTTGGATTTAGCAAGTCAGCAAGTAATTGCCAATAAGTATCAACATTTGTAGATGGTGTAAATTTAGCGACATCTAAAATAATTGCAGGTGTAGTATCAAGAGATGTCTTTGTTGCATATGCACCAGAACTATCATAGAATGCAGTTTTACTGACATCAATTATCGAAGCAGGAGTTGCATCAACCCAGTCAGAACCAGATACAAACAAGTCAGCTGAAATAGTACCAGTGTTTTGCAAAGTGAGTGTTTGTTCTAACGATACAGAACCAGGTGTAAGATCGCCATAATTAAGTGGGTTTCCAGAAATAAATGTGAGACCACACGTACCAAGAATATTTACTTGTCCAATAGTTTGTTCAGTTCCTGAAGTCGAAGCTGGGATTATTTTTAAAACCTGTCCAAGTGGGAGGCCATCAGAGGATCTAACAAAAGGTCCTAGATTCGTACCCACCATTAAATATAGTTCCCCGTCATCATCTTGTCCCATACCTTTTACAAATGTACCAAGTGGGGCATCACCACCAGATAGAATAAACTCGTTAATCTCACCTGTCGTTAAATCAGAATAAAAAATTCGTCCATTTGGAGTAAAGAATCCAGATGAAAAGTCACCAAACACATATTTCCCAACAAGTTCCGGAATTGCACTTCCTCTGTAGACATATCCTCCAGTAATACTGATTCCTTCATCATGATCATATTGAGCCACAGGTTCTACATACCCAGACATACTTGAGGGCAGAACAGAACCTGTTTGATAATCAAAATCAAATGTTCCCTCCTTATCTCGCCATCCATAATTTTGACCAGATTGTATAATGTCAATCTCTTCAATTTTATTTTGACCAACATCTCCAGCTATTAATTGATCAGTTACAGGATCAAAACTAAAGCGCCACACATTTCTAAAGCCATAAGAATAAATTTCTTCAAGGAAGGCAGGAGATCCAATAAATGGATTATCAGATGGAATTCTATACTTTCCATTTGTACTAATTAAATCGGATGAACTTGAAGTCAATGAAGGATCAATAGGATCAATGCGGATAATTGTACCAAGAATATTTGTTTGATCTTGTGCATTTCCCCCTACACTATGACCTGGTCCATCATCGTTAGCTTGACCGCCATCACCAAAAGAAACATAAAGATAACCATCAGGTCCAAATTCCATCATCCCACCATTATGGTTAAACTGAGGTTGATCAACCCTAAGTACTTCCCTACGTGATTGAGAATCGATAAGATTAGGATCACTTGAACTTACAGTCCATTCTGCAATAACGCTCTGATGATTATGTGGATCTGGAAATGTATCTCCATCATCATCTGGCATTACAACGGTATAATCTGCTTGTCCGTTTACAGATTCACTAGTGTAAGTGTAAATTTTTCCATATCCTGGAGATGAGGGGTTATCATACTGTGGATGAAATGCCATGCCTAATAATCCACGTTCATCATAATCATTTTCGTTAAAAATCCCAATTATACCTAATGGAACTAATCTATTTGAAATATCCAAAAATGGTTGTGCTAAAAGAACGCCGTTATCAATAATTCTAATTTGACCTGGTTGATCAACTATAAACAATCTTCCACTTTGATCACCAGCTGGAGTCATATGCATAGGAGACACAAGTTCTAATGCAACAATTTCAGTATCGATAGTAATTGTCCCTTTTTGAATTTTTTGTGGGATTGGATCAATGTTAATCCTATCAACAACGTTTACTGTTCCCACTTGCCAAGGATGTATTGAACAGAAATAATCATGGTGTCCAAGTGTGTTCATTGTTGTCGAAAATGTATCACCACCATTTAGAATGCCACTAGACCAAAGACCATTGCTTGTTGGAGAAATACCGCTAACTATTGTATGTGTAGTACTATCTTCACTTATCCATCGAACAATATCACCTTGATAAACTATAATCTCACTAGGTGCAAAACAAGTATCATTATCACTACAGTTTGGATCAGATGAACCATCAGGAATGATCACATCATGTACAGTAGGTTCCACGGTTATCTGACCTACTTGCCAAGGATGTATTGCACAAAAATACGGATATGTTCCAGGAGCAGATATTGTTGTTGTAAATGATTGTCCAGGGGGCAAATTACCACTATGCCAAAATCCATCAGGACTACCACTTCCGCTAGTTGATGTATGGCCTGTATTATCATTGTTTGTCCATTTTACAGAATCTCCTGCATTAATTACAAGTGAACCAGGATTATAACAAGCATTTGGAGTGTCATTACAATTAAGATCTGATGCACCAGAAGGAATACTAACATCATAAGTTGCGGCATACACATTCTGAGAAATTCCAATTAATCCAAGAATCAGAACACACGCAGTTAAAATGAAAAAGGATTTACTTATAAAAACATCATATGTTTTAAAAGATTGTAATCTGGATAAGATTACCTTAGAGTGTTTTCCCATATGCCCATTTTGTAAAAAATATTATTTTATTTAAGTATGATCTTTTTTTATTAAATTATGATTTTTCATTAGAGTGTATTTGAAAAAACTACATATGGGATTTAATTAAAATAAGTCATAAGAAGAACATTTAATCAAGATCAAATATTATTAGTGTGTTCAAGTTGAATTCAGATATTGTATTTACAATAATATTTGTGGGTATGGTTCTAGTTTTTTTATTTCCAACAATAAATGCTACACAAATAACAGGAAATGTAACTATAATAGATCAAGAATTATTATGCGGAAAGACTCTATCACAGTGGAAATCAGAAGACATCAACATAATAATAGGAACGGATGAAGATGATAAAATTTATGGGACAAATGGTGCCGATTTGATTTTAGGAAAAAATGGGAATGACAGGATTATTGGCAAAAACGGAAACGATTGCATCATTGGAGGTAATGGTAATGATAGAATAATTGGTGGGAATGGAGATGACATAATTTTTGGAAACGATGGTCATGATAGACTTCATGGGGGGAATGGAGACGATTTTGTAGATGGGGGAAACGATAAGGACAGAGTTTACGGGAATAGGGGGAATGATAATGTAATAGGAGGGTCAGGTGAAGATAAAATTTACGGGAATAATGGAAATGATTTCGTTGATGGAGGACTAAATGTTGATGAATGTAAAGGTGGTAACGGTTCAAACACCATAATTAATTGTGAAAGAGGAGATAAAAATTCAAAAGAAAACAAAGATGACTCTAAAAATGATAAAGAGGATAAAAAAATAAAAATTCAACAAAATTAATTTAAAACAGTATAAATTTATAACAAATTTCTAATACTAGGCAAAATTAATGCAAACGGTCTGAAATCTGTTTCAATATGATAATCTCATATGCCCCGAGGCAGCTTCAGACCACTATTTGGATTTATGAAATAACAAGTAGTTTTGAAAGCTACAAATTGATTCAAAGCACATATCAGATATAATTCAAAAAAAGATGCTATGAGACTAGTATTCCTCCTGATCATTTACAATGTCATATAGTGAAATTGAATATTTGGATTCAGTGAATATATGGTTTATCAAATGAAATAATAGAACTGTTCAATAGTCCCAATAATGAGACTTTTGCACATCCCTTAATTATCAGTGTCTTAAAAAAATAATACAATTGAAAAAATGTGCGTACTGTAAAAATTCTTTTGAAGGTGACGCAAAATTTTGTTCTCAGAATTGCAGAGACTCATACATATTAGAAATCAGCAATAGAGTCAAAGAAGCAACTGAAAACGATTTGAGTCACACTAAAAGTTTTAGTGAAGATAAATAAAAAATTAATTCAAATATGCTAATAATTGAGTATGACAGTATCGATTAAAACATTCATCCAATCTTTTTTGTTGTAATTCATAATAGCAGTTAGTCGAGCAACAATTCTTGGTTCCTTTTTGAAATGTATTAACACAAATCACACATGTTTTCATTGTCTCAACTCAATTTCTAATTCTTCAAGCTGACCAGTAAATAGCAAGAATAGTTGCTTTAAGATATTCATTTTGGAATCACCGTTATTATTTGAGATTCATCACTAAAGCATCTCTTGGTATCAAAACAATCAGAACAGACTAACCATTCAGGAGTGTAATCAGAGCCTTTTGCACCAGTGTAAATTACCTTATACTCTGGAGAATGGTCCTCATTACAAATATTCATTGAGACATCTCCTTTGATTGATCTTTGATTTTCATTAGAAAGATGTTAGTCATTTGCAATAATGTGTTCATTTCAGAATTTTCAGCAGGTGAAAAAGTCATTGTGAGTTCTCCTTGGATGAGGTTCGAATTTTCTTGAGAAACATATCAGTCATTTGCAATAATGTGTTCATTTCAGAGTTTCCAGGAGTCATTGTGAATCCTCCATCAATTGTTTTCTGATTTTCATAAGAACGTTTTTTGTCATTTTTAGCAAATAGTCAATTTCAGGAGTATCAATAGTATCACGTCCTTGTTCATAGGTACTTTTCGAGATATTTCCAACTTCCTGCTCTAAACTACGTAGTGCTAATACTGTGTGAATCAATATAGTGCCTCTCCTTTTTCCCAAGACAAGTCAAACAATGAACTCATCATATCAACTAGAGTTTCAGAATCAGACCACCAAGCAAAAGTTTGTCTTGTTGCATGAGTTGCATTTCTCATAAAGATTAAAACCTCTTTTTTGTCATTAATGACAAAACACTTGTTATCTGAATTAGAGTTAATTGCTCTAATTTTTTTCTGATCTAATTCAGAGATAAATTCAGGAGTCTTGCTTAATGGTGAGATGACCAGTTCCATTTCAGATTTAGAGTTTTCAATCCAATCAAACACGTCAGAATGATAGAATCTCAAAACGTCTGGGATGCTTCCATAGATTTTGATGGATTCAGAACTGTTTCCAACCATTTCTTTGATTTTGTTTGTGATCGGTCCCATGCCATGTAGTAATTGCATCTTTTCGGATTTTGACTCGTCAGTTTCTACTACAAAAAATGGCACCTGTTTCCACAATTTAGAGAGAGATTCTTCTTTACCAGCCAAAGAGTCAATCCTTCTCTGTTCTTGTTTTACCAGGGTTTCAATTGCTTGTTTCATCTCCATTGCAGAATATTTGGTAGGATGTTCCATC
>CAZQXU010000065.1:0-6480 GCA_964597385.1 uncultured Nitrosopumilaceae archaeon
TGGACCGGGAGGGATTTGAACCCTCGACCTTTGCGGGATTTCTCCATACGCAGTGTGAGTGCGTCATCCTAACCACTAGACAACCGGTCCAACGAAATTACAAAACAAGCGTCTTTTTTGCCTTTAGGTTTTGTATATTATGATAACCTTGACCTTTTCTAGTAAAGTTCCAGAAATCAAACATGTCTTTACATGAATTTGATGCTCTAATTGAAAGAATGCAATTAGCATTTGAGTATGCTGCAAATTTGGGACAATATACAGAAGCTGCTAAAGTGCTCTATCAAATGAATGATCAACTACCTGATGACTTGCAATTATCTCTTGATGAATTGGAAAACGAGAATGCTGTTAGGCCATTTATCTCTGAATATCAATACAAGATAAGATCAGCAATTGTTGAATATAGGCAAAGATTGATGAATTTCTAACTCTACTTTTTGACGCCGAGATTTCTGTTCTTTAGTCTCAAGTATGGATTTCTACATTTTCGGCATCTTGTGGCGTTAATATCATTTCTACAACCGCAGTTAAAACAAATCTTCATTACCAAACGTGCAGCTTGTGCAATGCGTTTTTTCTCTGGGTCTGTTATGGGCATATAATTTTCTCCTTAATCTCTCTCTTTTATTCTAATCGGATTGTTGCATTTTTCCTGCTAACAGTACTGGCACCTGAGATGGTCTTTTTGCCACTGGAATATTTGCCTTGTTAAACATTGATACTTTTGATTCTGCAGAACCATATGTTCCCATCACTATTGCTCCTGCATGTCCCATTCTCTTTTCTTTTGGGGCTGCTCTTCCTGCAATGTATGCTACAGTTGGTTTTTTGAATCCAATATCAATAATTCGTTGAGCTAAAATTTCTTCAGAATCTCCTCCTATTTCTCCTACTACTACTAATCCTTCCAAATCTGGAATATCTTTTACCATCTCAAATGCATCAATCATTCTAGTTCCATTAATTGGATCTCCTCCAATTCCTATTGTTATTGACTGTCCAAATCCTGCATTTGTAAGCGCATCTGAAATTTCATAAAGTAATGTTCCGCTTTTTGATAACACTGCAATTTTTCCTGCCTTAAATGGTGTTGCTGGCATGATTCCAATTTTTATTAATTCTGGAATCATAATTCCTGGAGTATTTGGTCCAATAATTACAGCTCCTTTTTTGTTTGCTAAATCCAATACTTCCATTGTGTCTCTAACTGGAACATGTTCTGGAATTGCAACTAGTAGTTTGATTCCAGCTTCAAGTGCCTCTTTTGCAGCTCCTAAAAAGAATTTTGCTGGAACAAAAATAATTGAAATTTTTGCACCACTTACATCCACTGCTTCTTTAACTGTATTGTAAATTGGAACTTTGTCTTCAAATTTTTGACCGCCTTTCCCTGGAGTTACCCCTGCAACAATATTAGTTCCATATGCTATCATGTTTTTTGCATGAAGTGAGCCATATGCTCCAGTGATGCCTTGAACAATTACTCCTTTTTTCTTGTAATCGGAATCTTCAGGAGTTCCTTTTAGTATCTTGAAAATATCTGTCATCTTTTAATCCCCATGACGGCTGCATTAATTGCCTCTTCAACTGAATCAAAAATTTTTGTTCTAGAATTTTTTAACATCTCTTTTGCTTTGTCTGATTCTGTACCTTTTAGTCTTGCAAACACTGGTAAGTTGATCAATTTATCATCATATGCTTTTAGAAATGCTTCTGCAACTACTGTAGTTTTCACAATTCCACCGTATAGATTAACTAAAATTCCTTTGACTCTATGCATTTTGCTAATCAAAGTTAGTGCTTCATAAACCGAATCAGTTGTTGCACCTCCACCAACATCTAAGAAACATGCTGGTTTACCTCCGTTATCCGATAACATATCGAGTGTGGACATTACTAGTCCTGCCCCGTTTCCAACTACTGCAATATCGCCATCTAATTCAACAAGTGAAAATCCACTTTTTTCGGCTCTTTCTTCAATCTCTGTTTTTTCTTGATACTTTTGTAATTCATCATGTCTAAAGTTGCTGTTATCGTCTGTTACAAATTTTCCATCAAGTGCCATCAATGAACCATCTTGCATGATTGCAAGTGGGTTTATCTCTGCAAGCTCTGCTTCTTTTTCAACTGTGAGTTTTGCTAACTTTTGTAAAATATCTACAAAGTCATCTGCGGCTTTGCCTTCTAGTTTCATCTCTTTTGCAACTTCTTTTGCTACTTGATCTGAAACTTCACCTAGCCCCACTTCTCTAATGATTTGATTTTTGACTGATTCAATTTCAACTCCGCCTTCAGGTGATGCAATAATTGTATAGCATCTTTTTGAGCGATTCAAAAATAATGATAGGTACAACTCTTTTTTGATATCTGCCATCTTTTCAAGTAAGATGGCCCTTGCCTTTTCTCCTTTGATTGTCAAGCCTAACACTTGTGGATACTTTAACTCAAATTCATCGTCATTTTGACATTTTTGAATGCCTCCTGCTTTTCCTCTACCGCCTACGGGAACTTGAATTTTAATTACAAATGGATATCCTAACTCTTTTGCATGCTTTCGGCCTTCTTCTATAGTTGTAGATGCTTTGCTTGGAAGGAGATTAATTCCATAATTTCTGAACAACTCTTTTGCTTGAAACTCTAATAGACGCATACAAAACCCAACAATTTTACGATCTTTATTAATTATGAGGCTAATTTAGCTGCTCTTCAAGAAAATCAATTACCTGTAAAAATCGATCACGGCTTTTTCTCAATAATTCTTGAGGAAATTCTTCAATTGTAAAAACATATTGTTGATGAAAACTTGGAACTATTACACCACCTGATGTTACTAGTTGTTCGATGACATAATCTTTAGTGATGGTACACACAATTTCTTCATACGAGTCTTCTTCTTCTTCTAGTGTTTGTCTATACAATACAATTGGTTTGTTAGTCTTTGCAACAATATCTGAACCCTTTTTTAAGAGATCTGTTAAATGTTGAATTTGCCATGCATCAAGACTAATCTGTTTTACCATGTTATTGCTACACGTTTTTTCTATTTATCATACCGGTTTAACTAAAAGCTAACCAGTTGGTTCATTTTTAATTAAAAGAAAAGAGTATGATTTGGCAATTATGCCATATCAAGTGCTCTAGAATGTTTTCTGGTGTGTGGTCTTTCTCCAGAATATTTTCTTCTCATGTGTCCTGATGGTCTTCCGTAGATTAATTCTAGGAACCAAGACTCATGTTCGATCTCTTCTGCCAAAATATCTTTTGCAATGTCATACGTTGTAGGATCTTTTCCGAAAGTCATTTTACAGACTTTATCCCAATTTACAATTGCACCCTGTTCGGCTTTGAGACATTTTTCTAGTATTGCCTTGTGATCTGTTGGATTTGCTGGAAGTTGTAAGAACTCACACCCTGACATTTTGATGAACTGTGTAGCGTCATTTGGAAGTGAGCCTCCTAACTGGTAAATTCTCTCAAGGCATGCTTCAAAGTGGCTAAGATCCTCTAATCTTGCATCTTCGATAATTCCTTTGAGTCCTTCTCCCTCCAAGCCTGTACAATGTGCCCTCAAATTGGTAAAGTAGTAGTAGGCAGTAAATTCTACTGACGCATTTTGAATCAATAGTTTTTTTAGTTCCTCTACGTCCAAGCCATTTTGTTTTAGAACATTGATTCCAACAACTGCTGGGATTTTTGAATCGGACATATCTGATTGTCAAATTAGGGGTTCTAATAAAAATATTGCATTTTACAAAAAATGATTTTAGATTATGGTGGGTTAATTTGACTGTCTTATTCTACTGAAATTTTTATTTTTTGACCGTCAATGTCATCATCTTTGTATGCCTTGCATGATTCTACAAAATTCACTTTTTTGACTCTGACTAAAAATGCCAAATCTTCTGATTTTTCTTTAATCATCTCTAATGACTCTTCATCTAAATCAAGTATTGATGCAACATTTAGAATATCTGTTGGATTGTATCCTCTCTCTTTTCTTAGTGTCTGGAGTCTTCTTGCAATGTCTTTTACTAACCCTCTTGCCATCATCTCTTTATTTCTTGAAGTTGATATGAATACAATGTAATTGTCTCTTTTTGAAACCGCAAATTCTTCTCTTGCATCAAAATCAATTACAAAGTCTTCTTTGTCTAATGAAATTTTTTCTCCATCGATTTCATAATTATAACATCCTTGTTTTTGAAGTGATGTTATGATCTCATCTTTATTGGTTTCAGAAAACATGTTGACTAGTTTTCCCATGTGTTGTTTTGCTTTTGGACCAATTTTTTTTCGTTCTAATTCTACTATTGGTATTAATGGTAAGTTTAGTTGTTTTAGCTCTGAGATCTGTTCTAATCCTGATTCTTTTTCTGTCTCATAAATTGTAAATTTTTCTACGTTTAGCTGTGATATTAGCAAATTGGAAAGTGATTCTAGTTTTTTCTTTTGACCTTTATCTACACAAATTAATGCTTCAGCAAGTGGCCATCTTCGTTTTAATTTCCCTTTCATTCTTGCAGCTGATGAAATTGAAACAATATCTTTCATGATATCAAATGATTCTTCAATCTCTTCATTTACGAGACTTTCTTGATATTGTGGCCAATTGTCAAGTAATATGCTCTTTTTACCATCAAATACTGTTTGATAGAGATATTCGCTAGTAAATGGGCAAAGTGGATGAATCAAGACATCTAATGTTCTGAGAACATCACTTAGTACTGCATAAATTGCCAGTCTCCTGTTCTTTTTTGAATCGTCTTCGTCCCATAACTCTCCTCTAGTAATTGGAATATAGATTTGACTTAGATTGTTTATGATAAAATCATCAATAGACTTTGCAGCTTCATGAAACTTGCATGATTCGTTACGTTCAGTGATTTTTTTAATTAATTTTTGTAATTTAGATACAAGCCAAATATCTGGCGAGGTTAACAATCCATTTTCTTTTGCCCATGCAACGGTTTTTGTCTCATCGAATTTATCATACTCACTATTTTGTTTAAAATACAGATGTAAATTAAAAAGTGTGTTTATTACCTGATACGGTCTTGACATTAATTCATCAGTGCTAAAACTAAGTGGTTCAATGGGACTTGCCTTCCAAATAAAATAAAATCTTATCAAATCTGTTGGATATTTTTTTAGTAGCTCTTCACCATCAATCACATTCCCTAAACTTTTACTCATCTTACCACCTTTTTCATCAAGTACATGACCTTGAAACAAAAATGACTTGAATGGTGGAATTGGTTCATTATTTAGAATCACATTTTCTATCAATAGGGTATATGCCCATCCTCTTGTTTGATCAATACCTTCTGTGAAAAATGGAGCTGGAATACTTTTTGAATATTCTTCATCTGTTAATGATGAATATGGGGCTGACCCACTATTATGCCATGTATCAAGTACATATTCCTCTCTTTTTGTATTTGTACTGCTGCAATGTTTACATTTTATGATGATGTTGTCAATCCAAGGGCGATGCAATTCAAAATTTGGACCGTCTGGTAATTTTGCAGCTGATTCTACAATGTCTTTTCTTGTAAAAAACCAATTTTGTTTTTTACAATCACTACATATCCATACTGGTAGTGGACATCCCCAAATTCTTTCCCGAGATATACACCATGGATGTCTTTCTTTTATAATTCCTAAAAATCTATTTTTTGGTTGTTCAAAAAAGTACTCTACACTTTCTGCTGCATTGATTGCTTTGTCATCTAATCTATCTAGTTTGTAAAACCACCCTTTTCGAGCTAGCCAAACTATTGGATGGTGAGATCTCCAACATAGAGGATATTTGTGCTTAATTTTTCCTATTTTTACTAGGGCATTTCGCTCCTTTAGGTCGTCTACAATTATTCTGTCAGCATCTCTTACAAACATGCCTTCGTATTTTCCAGCCAAATCTGTGAATTTTACCTGATCATTTATTGGACTAAACACCTTGACTTTTCTTTTATTTGCAATTTTGATATCTTCCTCACCATTTGCAGGAGACAAATGGACTAATCCACTACCCGTCGTAGCATCTACAAATTCTTCAGACACTGCTACATGAAAATTATTCTCTTTTGCACATTCATCTAATCCTGGAATTAAATCTAAAAGTGGATGAATGTATTTTTTACCTTCAAACTCTGAACCTTTTACAGTTTTTATAATTTCATATTCTTCAATATTTACTTCTTTGAAAAACTCTTCAAGTCTTGTCTTTCCTATAATCCATTTTTCATTTTCTACTTTTACATATGCATAATCTTCATCTGGATTCAATCCTACCATTGCATCAGTAACCAATGTGAATGGCATTGTTGTCCAAACAATTAGGTATGTGTCTTCATCTTTGAGTTTGACTTTGTAGTATAGTGATGGATCCTTAACCTCTTCGTATCCTTGATTGACTTCTGCATGACTAAGTGATGTTTGACAGCTAGGACAATAAGCAATTACTGTAAAATCTTCTTC
>CAZQXU010000066.1:0-6469 GCA_964597385.1 uncultured Nitrosopumilaceae archaeon
AAGGAGCTAATGTCTCAAAAAAATGATTTTGTAATAATTGATGTTCGTGAGATAGTTGATGGCGGATATTCTTCATGGCTCTAAATTTTATTCAGAATCATAAATTTGAACAATATCTGAAACAGAATTAGTTATGAAACTGCAAAGTACGCATTCACATTTTTCTGATGTCATGATATTATCCATCAGACTAGAAAGTTAAGAATGATGGAATTTTTTTTATTTTTTCCAGTCCAAATTGGTCAAATGTGTTGATTCTAGATGATTTGAATATTTTTAAAATTGGCTAGTTTTGTATAGTTAACAATAAAAATACCACATAAAGCGAGTCAGTCATTGACTGATTCAGACGATCTATGTCCAATGTGCGGTAAATCAAATGACAAACATTCCTCAGAAGAACAATCAAGATGCTCAAAAAAGGCAATTGAGCTTGGAATTATGCGATATTGCGAGTTTTGTGGATTAACAAAACCGGCTAAAGGAATGCATGATAGATGTAGTAAATGTGATGAAAAGTATCCTTTCTCAAACCACTAGAAATGATCTTCAAAGACTACTTCAGACAATGGTAACTGCCCACCCCTAGGAGCAGCATCTTTTGCTTTTTTGCCAACTACTACCATCATAGATATGATGTGATCAGATGGCAGATTAATCAGATTACCAACTTTTTCAAAATCAAATCCCTCCATAGGACAAGTGTCATAACCCATTGCTTTTGCTGCAAGCATGATAGTCTGAGCTGCAAATCCACAAGAACGCATTGCCTCATCTTTTTCAAGTGTTGGATTTCCAGTGTATGATTGTCTGATTGCTTTTGCAATTGATTGACGTGGACCTTCAGGGATGTTTATCCAGTATCGTTCAGGATCTTTGTTCCATGCTTTCAAGTCAGCACATAAAATAATTACCAAAGAAGCTTCTGCTACTTGTCTTTGACCATATGATAAAGCGCAAAGCTTGTCTTTGATCTCCTGTTTTGTCACAATGACAAATCGCCAGTTCTGGATGTTGTATGATGTCGGAGATAAAATGGCAGCTTCCAATAATTGATTAATCTCCTCATTGCTCATTGTATAATTTTGAAAACTCTTAATTGATCTTCTTGATTTTATTGCATCAAATGTATCCATGATTTTTGTAAAATCTTTCCAAATTTAACTTGAGAGATTCTATTGTTCTTTTAGCATCGCAATTACATCGGTGTTGCTTTTCATCCATGTTTTGAGATATGCATGAAACAGATTCTCCAGATCATCCATCAGTCCCTCTAATCTTGGATCTTGTTTCATGTCAGATAGTTGTTCTGCAAGATGGTCTAAAATTACTTGAATTCCTTGATTTGAGTTTTCAAGTTTTTCAATTGCTTGTATAGTACCCATTTTATCTGAATTTGTATAAAATGTTCATAGTATTAATACGATTAGTTAAAAGATTCAAAAATTTGTCCAGTAAAATCACCAGATAGTGTTTTTATTAGGTCTGACCAGATTTAGGCTAAATGAAGATTGCAGTTATGGGCATGGGGGTTGCAGGAAGTTATCTTATGGCAAGACTCAAAAATTCAGAACACGAGGTAGTAGGGTATGAGCGAAGTACACAAGAGAGACATGATTCTATTTGCGCTTGGGGCACAATAAAATCAGAACTAGATAAATTTTGCAATAAAGTTGGACGAAATTTCGATGATTTTCTAATTCATGACGGAAAGACCATGCACGTAAAGATGAATAATAACGTAAAATTTGATATCGGTCTGCATGGCTTGTGCACATATGACAAACTTGCATTAATCAAAGATTTCATTAAAGATTCTAAAATTATCTATGGAGTAGCACCAAAGCTAGAAGAATTAGAAAAAGAGTATGATATGATAGTCGACTGTACTGGATTTGCAAGAACTTATCTTCCAAAACTAGAAGAGGACTTTTTCTTGCCAACATACGAATACAAAGTAGAATATGAAGACAAGGTTCCATTTGATGATTTTTACATTGAACCATTTCCAGGAATGTCAGGATATTTTTGGTATTTTCCGCTGGGTGAAAAGTACGCACATATTGGTGCAGGAGATTACAAAAAGAATCACATCAAGGCAACTGATGATTTTCTAAAAAAATATGGTGGAAAAGTTCAAAAAACTAAAGGAAGACCAATCAGACTTGCAACTCCTGGCAAGTGCAAGCCGTTTTACAAAGGCAAAGTTGTAGGAGTTGGAGAATCAATTGGTACTGTTTATGCATTACTAGGTGAGGGAATCATTCCAAGTATGCAGTGTGTGGACATCTTTGTTGAGAACATGCATGACTTTACAGCTTATGAAAAAGCAGTTGATGAACATTACAAAATTTATGATAAGGTTTTCAAGTTTGTTCGAGCAAAGATTCACAAGGACTTTAATTTCTTCAAGTCACTTCCAGATTTCATCTCAATTTTTAGATACATGAAGAAAAACGAAGCTAGATTTGGAATGGATGTAAAGATTTCTGATCTGATGAAAGTAGCAAAGGCCTAACCAAAGCTAACAGAGCCAAAGTTTTCTCTCATTGTTCTGCTTGATGATAAGGTATAATCATAAATTATCTTTGAATAGTCTTTGAGCTCTTGTTTCATTTGTTGCATGTCTTCTGCTAGATAAAATCCAGGACAGTCACCAGTAAACTGGTATGTAGCATGAACACGTGCCATACCTTTTTCATTTTCAAGCCATGTAGAGAAAGGATACAGATAACATACTCCAGGCCTGTCTGGATGCATACTACACCCACCTTTTTCATCTAAGAATCTACAAGAGATATGAGTTCCATCTTCCTGAACAGTTTCATCTTTTTTTCGTTTTAGATTAATTGTAGTCATTGTAGTGGTTTGCCCAGAAGGAGAAGAGTCTTGCCATGTTGTAGTTATTGTTTCATTTTTTATAAAATCAGATGTCTTTTTGTATTTTAGTCCCTTCCCAATTGTAATTAGATCATCAGATGTTAATGGTAGTCTACCTTGTCTATCACAGCAATTATGACAGTCAGGCCAGAAACATTTCCATAAAATATATTTTTTTTCAGATGTCAAATATGGAATATGAAAAATAACATCTTTTACTTTAATTGAATAATCACTAACATTGGTTATTTTTCCTAGCATGAATTGGCGCAAAATTGGATCAACATCCCAATCTTTTTGCAATAAATTCAGTGATTCTTCAATTTCTTTTTGAGACAACTATTAAGTTATAACTTCTTTTGCAGATGTTATTAATGTTGAGCGAAAAAGGCAAATATGCATCAGCTACTGAAAACAGAAGATTTGTCTGGGCAGAAATTGTGTGGCCTTTAATTTTAGAAATTAATGATGTGGCTTTTTCATTAGAGCAATATCAAAAAAAACGTGATGAAGTATGTGAAAAAACAAATACAAAGATTGGAATTACATCTCGTGGTCTGGTATCACTGATGCAAAAAGGAATTATTAGAAAAGAAGAACATCTCTACTCGATTCATTATAGATTGATTCCATACATGAGACTAAAAGCAGATTGTGATTATGCAACTGCTATTCATGAAGTGAAGTTCAAGTAAATTAGTAAATGATTATATGCTAAAACATTAGAATTTGTTTTGGTAGCCCGATAGTCTAGCGGTCAAATAAAAATTTTAGATCAAGGATTCTGCCCTCTGGATCTCAAGAGTGGATAGGCGGAGACGGCAGTTCGAATCTGCCTCGGGCTACTGGTAAAATTACTATCTAGAAGCTTGTGCTATTCTTTCTAATTCGTGTTTCTTTTTTACAGAAGGAGCATTTGGGTCGTTTGCTGCAGCCAAGATGAGCTGTTCAGCCATATGTTCCTCAATTGGTTTTGGATTTGAATAGGTTGCATCTCGTATAGAGTCTGCAATAAATTTTAGTGCCATGTCAACTCTTCTAATTGGAGCTACATCTACTGATACATGGTAGACAGTACCACCATATACAATTCTTGTAGTATCTTCATTTGGTGCAGAGTTTTCAATTGCTCTAACTAGTATCTCAACTGGATTTTTGCCAGTCTTCAATGCTATAATATCAAATGCAACTTTAACAGTATTGAGTACTTTGGTTTTCTTTCCAGTCATACGTCCAGTGTTTTTAGCATATTTCTTTCCAAAATGCATGACTTTGTTGCAAAGTCTTTCTACAATGTTTACTTCTGCTTTGTTGAATCTCTTTAGTGCTGAACGACCAAAAGTGTATGGTAGTATTTGTCGTCTTAATGAAATTGCTGTCTTTAATCCAGGATCTTGGATTTCAATATCAGACATGTCCCATTTTCTAAATAATAAGAAATTTTTTGTCTCAGCCAATTTTATCTCCTTGGTTTTTCTTTCTTGCCAGTTACTAGTTCGTTAAGTGATGTTCCATTTACTTTGAATACTTTGAATCGCACACCAGGAATATCTCCCATTGCACCACCTTGTGTTGCACCCATTCCTTGAATATGTACCTCATCGTGTTCATCAATGAAATTCATTGCACCGTCTCGTGGCAAGAATGCTGTTACGGTTTTACCATTTTTAATTAATTGAACTCTAACACATTTTCTTACAGCGGAGTTTGGTTGTTTTGCTGCAATACCTACTTTTTCTAAAACTATTCCTCTTCCTTGCGGAGCACCGCCAAGAGGATCTGCTTTTTTATCAATACCAAGTTTTCTTCGTTTGTAAGTAGAGATTGCCCATCGTTGTCTCTTTCTTTTTGCGATTAGAACTCTGCCTGCGAATAAACCTAGTGGTGATTTTGTCATATTTTACATCTCCAATGTTGCTTTTTCAGGACTGTTAATCAGTACACTCGTAATATCAAAATATCGTTTAGCTAAAAGTCTTGCTTTCTCAGCATTTCTGCCTTCTCTTCCTACAACAATGCCTTTTTTTCTTGGGTCAACCATAACTATTGCCTGTTTTGAACCATCGGCACGTGTATTTATTTTTACTTCAGAGACGAGTTTAGAATTAAGGAGATTTGTTAAAAATTTGGCTGGATCCTCGTCAAATTCAACGAGTTCAACATTTTTCTTTACAATGTTTTGCAATGATTTGATATGAATTCCACCTTTTCCGATTGCCAATCCCATTTTCCCAGTATTTACTACAAAAATCACACGATCTTGTTTTTCATCTTCGACACAATCACGAGCAGTTGCACCTGTAACATTTTGAAAGAGCGACATCATTCGCATTTGATCTGTTGTAAGTTTAATTGATTGTGTCATTAGAATTCCTATTTAACTCCGAACAAAATTTGTCTCATTTAAACTTAGATTAGAGATGAAATGTTTATTCATTTTTTTCCTCAGTTTCTGTATCTTTAAGAATTGATTTAATGTTTGCATCAGTTATTGATGTAAATGATATTGTTGAGATTCGGAATTGTAAGCCACATAGTCTTCCTAATGCAACTGAAGTTCCCTGAAAGTTAACTAATGGTATTTTTTCTTTTTTCGCATCTGATTCAATTTTTGCAAACATCTCTTTTTTTACAGATTGAGACAGGACAATTAATTTGGAATCTTTCATAGAGCTCAATACTTGTTTAGTGCCAATTGTTAATGTATTTTCTTTATGTGCATCTTTTAGTGTCTTTTCTAGTATCTTACTCATGTGTTATCCTTATTCACAATCGTCTTTACTGGGCTTTATAGGTTTATTGAAATTTTACATATAAAAAAACTAGAAAACACTCTTAATTTTGAAATCCGAAGAGGGAGCCTAATGATGAAAATACCAATGATAATTCTTCAAAAATATTAGTTGGATTTTTTGTTTGGGTTTTTAAATTATTTTCCGTTTGTATGTTTTCAGTCATAGTATCTTTTGAAGATACGATATTAGATGGAATATCTGTGTTTGTAGAAGCATATTCAGTAAATACTACTTTATTTCCCAATGAGGATTCTTGTAAAACTAATTGAAGATTTTTTCTTGCAGTATCATAACTTGGATTTTTTTCAAGAGCTTTATTGTAAAGAGAGATAGATTCATCATATTTTTTCATATTTGCAAGGGCATTTGCTTTATTGTTAATTGCAGGAATAAAATCGGGATCAATATTGAGAGCTGCATCATAATATGAAATGGATTCTAAAGTACGACCCATTTTTCCAAGAACAGACCCTTTACTAGTTATAATTTCAACATTATTTGGATCTTTTGATAAAGAGTCATTAAAGAAATTCAAGGATTGATCAAATTTACATAGTCGGTATAATGCTGGTCCCATTCCATCATTATATGAAATGGTATCAACAAGTCTACTGTGATCACAATTTAGATTAATTTGATTTAGTAGTTTTCCTAGCTCTATATCTTCAACAGATAGATTATCATATTTTTTTATCTGAGGTTGATAATCTACTGAATTGATATTTTTTTCTGGTGTTTTTATTTCTGGTGTTTTTATTTCTGGTGTTTTTATTTCTGGTGTTTTTATTTCTGGT
>CAZQXU010000067.1:0-1724 GCA_964597385.1 uncultured Nitrosopumilaceae archaeon
CCAAATTTCACGCTTTTACCCCAGATTAATCCATATCTGAATTGTCTTTTCATACTTCGATGTAATTTGTTACAAATATCTTCAACTGTGTCCCCCTCTCTTGCAATTAGTGGTTCTTTAAAATCGGTCTCACCTCCCTTGGGTCTCATGTATATTCTAATAAAATTGAGTTTATCGTAGATTTTCTCTTTTAGTAATTCGATATTGATATCTGAATTGGCAGATACTTCGATGACTTCTGATTTTATTTTTGTTTTTAGATCTTCTAAAAATTCTCTATCGACAAGATCTATTTTATTTAAAATTGTAAGTGATTTTGAATAACTGATATTTCCTGCTATATGATCTGCGAGCTGCTCAGATGTGATATCTTCTCTAATGACCACTCTTGCGCTAACTATTCCATAAATATGTAAAATATCTTTTAGGTGTTGTTCTGAAATTTTAGTTAATTTTACCTGTTGTGCAACTGCAATTCCCCCCATTGGGGATTTTTCAATTGTTATATTTGGTGGTAAACGATTTAATCTGATTCCTATACTTCCTAATTCGTTAACTAATACATCTTCGTGAAAAGGCTGAAAAACATCTAACATAAGTAAAACTAAATCTGCGGTCCTTGCAACTGACAGTATTCTTTTACCTAATCCTTTTCCACTTGATGCGCCTTTGATGATTCCAGGTAAATCTAGAACCTGAATTTTTGCTCCTCTATAATTCATCATTCCAGGAACCACAGTTAAAGTTGTAAACTGGTAAGCTCCAACTGTTGATTTTGCATCTGTTAATTTATTTAATAATGTGGATTTTCCAACACTTGGTAATCCGATAAACACAACTGTTGCATCTCCAGACCTCCTTACATCAAACCCATCAGTTTTTACACCGCTCTTTTGTATTTCTCTGTCTTCTTGCTCTCGTTTTAGTTTTGCAATTTTTGCTTTTAGTATACCGATATGGTGATTGGTAGCTTTGTTGATCTGAGTTTTTGCCATTTCATCTTGAATGGCTTTAATTTTTTCAGGAATTCCCAAATCTAATCACTCCTTTGTCTGTTCTTTTCAAATAAAATCCTATGATTTTTCTTTATTATCTCTATTCTTGTGATTGGAATGGTTTGAAAATTATTTGATTCTTGGATAAATTCAGGCAAGGTGGTTTCTTTAATTTTTTTAAAATCTCTGTAAAGTATCGTGTATTTTTTTGCATCGTCTGCAAATATTGCCTTGCTAAAAATTTCTTCAATCACTCCTTTTTTTGTCATCTTTATTACTTATTTTCATTATACTGTGTTGTGATTCTTAAATTGTATTTGAAAACGCTCTTTTCCATCAATTACATCGGTATTTATCCCCGATAAACGTAAAGATGCGACTTGGTTACTTGCGATAAATGTTATCATGAACATCATGATCAATGTATGGAAAAAGCTGGAATGTTCAAGTGTGATTGCAAGTGTATTATATCTTGATTTTTACCCTCTGAAATTTCCTTAAATCGTGATTCTTTGCTTTAAATAACAATGCATTCTAAGTATTACATGCCTCAACTACAAATTACTGCAGAAACAATGACTAGAATGAAGACAATCACTGGAATTAGCCATGTCCGTGATGGGGATTTTATGGTTAATGAGTTGATCGATATTTTGGAACAAAAAATTCGAGAACGTCAATAATCGAAATATCTAGACTTTGTAATTGTAAAATATGAAAAATAATTGT
>CAZQXU010000067.1:1824-6342 GCA_964597385.1 uncultured Nitrosopumilaceae archaeon
CCATTAATGATATCTGCGGTTGTTGGAATTATTGGTTACTTGACATATCGCTTAGTGATCTTTGATTTATGGTGTAATTACTCTGTTAATTCAACTTTAAAAAAATACAGTATCAAAAAAACCCAATATCAAATAATAAAAGAATTCTATGATAACAAAGGGGAATCGATTTCTGAAAAAAAAATATCTCAACTAGCTAAACACTATAGGCAAAAAGAACCTGAGCAGTTTCTAGCAATGTATGATTCTATAAGAGATAAATTAGAAAAATAAAATTATTTATGATTATCTAGTTGGAATTTGGATAAATGGTGTTCCACCTTCTCCTACTACGAGTGGCAGTTTACCATCCCATGCTTGAACTTTGAGCCATTCTAAATAATTTGGATTCTGAGCTAGTGCTTCATTGATTATTTTAATTGCTTCAGCCTCTCCTGCTGCTTCGGCAACATTTGCTGCTGCTATTCCTTTTGCTTGTTGTTCTTGCTGTCTTGCTTCCACTTCTATTCTTCTAAGGTCATTTTCAGCCTTCAGAGCTTTTTGCTCTGCCTCTACTTTGGATTCTATGGCTTGTGAAAATAACGGTGAAAATTGAAAGTCTGTGATGGATATGGCATCAGTCAATATGTTGTATGGAGTTAGACGGGCTGTTATCTCAGTTTCTATATCTGCTTTAACAAGAGGTCTTTTTGTAATTAATTCTTCTGCATTATACTTTGCAGTAATCTGTTTTACTACTTCTTCTACTGCTGGTTGAATGATTCTTCCTTCATAATCTAATCCAACTTCCTGATACAATACATTTACAGAATTTGGAGCTGCTCTATAATTGACAGTGACCTCAGTTGATACTGTCTGAAGATCTCTTGAAGCGCCTGATGTTGCTTTTACAAATTTAAGCGTTCTAACTTCCATGTTTACCACTTTATCTTGAAATGGAACTACAAAATGGAGCCCTTCTTGTAATGGTGGAACAGATGTGTCTACTGCACTCCAATGTAGTAAAACTCCTCTATTTCCAGACTCTACTATTTGTACAGATGCTGCAGATATGGCTGCAATAATAACAAGTGCGATAATACCTAAAATTGCTAGTTTAACTTTACCAAAATTCACATTCATTTTTGGTTGCTGATATTTTGACATCCATTTCTATTGCATTTCACCATACATATACCATGTTAATTGATTTTTTAATATTAATTCAAACTATTATTTTTATTATTTTGAAAAAAGACAATGATGAAATAGTTACAAAATACATCGTATGATATGGCAGAAGATGGATTTATCTGGATTTATTTGATATTTTTCTTGATCCCTCTAGCTAGAATAGTCCCACGTTTGATAAAAAAATGGAAAAAACAATCTTATGATATGCCTCAACAATATGATTCTCAGTATAATATCTCAAATGATATTATTTCTGAATCTCCTCCAAAAAAATCTGAAATGCCTCCTAAGATTGATTCAAAACCCAAGACTACAGAGATGTTAGTATTGGGCCAACTTACTCGTGGTACAAATAATTTTGATTCACTCCAAAAAATATTGGGAATTGATACAGATACTCTAAATTCTGTTTTAGAAGATCTAGAAAAAAATGGGTTGATGCGAGTTGAACAAAAACAAGGACTGTTTGGTTCTAAAATCGAATTACATCCTACTGAAGAAGGAATAAAAAAATTCTATTCATGATTGCATTTTGAACAATAGAATCATAGCAAATATTATTCGGTTCTAAAAATCACTTATATGAAAACTAAAACATTTGCAGTAGACATTGATGGCACAATCACTGAAAATGGTGTTGGACGAATTAATTTAGATGCCCTTGCTGCTTTAAGACATTTGACAAATATTGGTCACAACGTGATCTTTGTTACTGGGAGATCTTCTGTAGAGGCATATTTACTGGCTGTCTTTGGCGGTACTACAAAAATTGCTGTAGGTGAAAATGGTGGATGTATTACTGTTGATACCAATGAGCATATTTTGCTTGGGAATATGCAACAATGCCAACACGCACTTAACATTATTCAAAAAGAAATTACCAACGTTTCAGAAAAACCCGTATTTCCTAGAATGACTGAAGTAGTATTGGAGAGAACATTTGATTTGGAACTAGCAAAACAAGTGGTATTGGAAAAAAAACTGGATGTTTTACTTTCAGACAGTCAATATGCATTTCATATCAATTCTTTAGGAATTGACAAGGGAACTGGATTTCAAAATATTATGAAGCGATTATCCATTACTCGTGATGATGTAATAGCTATAGGTGATAGTGCTACTGACATCCCTTTATTCAAAATAGCAAAAACAAGCATAGCCTTGGGAAATTCATCAGAATATGTAAAATCTCAGGCAACAATGACTACAAATGCTAAATCTGGAGATGGAGTTATAGAAGCATTAGATAAATTAGCACCCAAATTATCTGAGGTATAGTATTGTCATTCAAATCATTAATTGATGAAATTGAAAATAATCTTCATAAAATATTAGAAGATATGCAGATATCTGATATCCAATTTACTGTAGAGCCTGCAAAACCAGGCTTTGGAGATGTGAGTTCAAATATTTCATTTTTACTTGCCAAATCTCTAAAGAAAAGCCCAAAAGAAATTGCAAATCTGATGTCTGAAAAATATCGGCAATCTCAAAACATACTCGTATCAAAAGTTGAACCACATCCAACTGGGTATCTCAACTTTTTTGCTGACTGGGAAAAACTAAGCCAATTAATTTTGTCAGAATCTAATTTAGATGAGTTTGGATCTATAGATTTAGGTAAAAATTCTTCAATCGTCGTAGAACATACTAGTGTAAACCCAAACAAAGCTCTACACATAGGTCATATTCGTAATATCGTCCTTGGCGATACTATTGCTAGAATTTTAAAAAAATCAAATTACAAAGTTAACGTTCTAAACTATGTTGATGATTCTGGCTTACAAGTAGCTGATATTATTGTAGGTTTTAAGCATCTTGGATTTGATCAAAAGTCTCCAACTGGAAAAAAGTTTGATCATTACTGTGGAGATGATGTTTATGTTAAAACTACTGAAAGATATGAACAAGATCCAAATCTTGAAGAGATTAGAAAAAACACTCTCAAAGAACTAGAAGACGGTGCATCTGAAACTGCTAAATTTGCTGATACGATAACAAGACGTGTTTTAGAAAATCAGCTTGAAACTTGTTGGAATTTAGGAGTTTATTATGACTGTCTTAATTTTGAATCTCAAATAATTCGTTCAGGATTGTGGGGTAAGATATTTGAAAAACTCAAAGAAATGAAACTAGTAGAATTTGAAAGTGACGGTAAGAATGCCGGATGTTGGATTATTCGTGGTGAAAATAATGATGAAGACAAAGTAATCGTTAGAAGTAATGGAACTGCGACTTACATTGCAAAAGACATTCCATACGCTGCATGGAAATTGGGATTGATTGACGATCCATTTTCATACAAGAAATATGAAAAAACTCAACCTGGAAATAGAATACTTTGGCAAACAACCTTAACAGCAAGTACTGAGCCAAAACAAAACTTTACTGGTAATAAGGTGATCACTGTAATTGATTCAAGACAAGCCCGACTTCAAAAAATTATTACTGGATTGATGTCAAAATTCAAATCCACTGATGATGCATACGTTCATCTAGGTTACGAATCTGTGACTCTTAGTTCTGATACGGCACAAACTTTGGGATTAGATACTGATGGTAAGCAAGCTCAAATGTCTGGACGAAAAGGTCTCTATGTTAATGCTGATTCTGTTTATGATTTATTAAAAAACAAAACAATTGAGGAAACCAAAAAAAGACATTCTGAAATGTCTGACTCTGAAATTGAACAAATTGCTCACTATGTTTCTGTTGGGACATTACGTTATGAGATGATTAAACAAGATCTTGATAAGATGATTACCTTTGATTTAACAAAATCATTAAGTTTAGAAGGTGACACAGCTCCATACATCCAATATACTCATGCAAGAGCATCAAGAATAATTGAAAAATCTGCTAGGAATCCATCTATCGATGTTGATTTTTCTTTGTTAAATGATGCTTCTGAATTATCTTTAATCAAAATAATTGGTTTGTTTGAAATCTATGTGTTAGATGCTGCAAAAAATCTGTCTCCTAAGGTTATTGCAAGATACTGTCATGATCTGGCAGTGGCATTTAATTCATTTTATGAACATGTTAAAGTCCTTGAATTAGGTGATGAGAAACTAGAAAACTCTAGATTGTGTCTTGTCCATTCATTTAAGATAATTTTGGAAAAAGCACTTGAATTGCTTGGCATTACAGCCCCTGATAAAATGTGATTAAAAATTTAGTAAAAAAATGATTTAGTGGCTATGTCCACAGCCACAAGAATCATGACCTCCATGTCCTTCAGATGCTTGTCCTGCACATCTAGAACATTTGTCTGAGCCTGTTGGTGAGAAAAATCCTATCCCACATGATACGCATTTCATATTTGCCATGATGAATTCACAAAAC
>CAZQXU010000068.1:0-6229 GCA_964597385.1 uncultured Nitrosopumilaceae archaeon
AGTAAACAAGACTGGGAACTATTCAATCAGAATGGGATGATGACAAAATAATAGAAGAACACTTGTTTTGGGATAATGCAGAAATAATGAAACAGATGGAATTAAGTCAGTAAAATCAATTCATGTTTGCATTAAGATAAGAATATTATTGAATAGTCAAATGAATTGATATTTTGTCATTATCGAATATACTAAATGAACCATCTCCTAAAGCATTCACATCTATTTTATGAGATTCTAATGTTTTTATCACATTACCTAGTTTGTCTCTGTTTGAAAATTGAATTGTAAAGTAATCCAATCCTACAGATTCTGGTGATGCTTGTGATATATCTTCTCCAAGCCAAATATTAGTGGCAATATGATGATGGTATTTTCCTGCTGCAAAAAACAATGCACCTTTCATGCTTGCAGTATTTGAAAGACCTAAAACTTCTGAATAGAATTTCTTTGCCTTTGCAAGATTGGACACATGTAAGTGAACATGTCCTATTGATGTATCAGTTGGAAATTCATTCCAAGATTTAGTTGATTCTGCAAGTAATCCTTCCATATCAAGGGGTTCTATTGACATCACCACTTGGTTACTATTCCATTTCCATTCAGATGGTATTCGGTCGCAGTAAATTTCTATTCCAATATTGTCAGGATCACGAATGTAAATTGCTTCAGATACAAGATGGTCTGAAAAACCATCAATCTTTATCGTATCTTTGTGTTTTAGTAAATGTGAGAGAAAATCTGCCAAATTTTTTCTTTGTGGAAGTAGTATTGCAAAATGATACAATCCAGCTCTTGGAGTCAAATCAATTGATTTTGCAGTAGAAAGAGCAACAAGATAAGGCAGTTTACCATCACATGAAAGAAATACAGAATGATCTGTTTGTTCAACTATTTTAAAACCAAGAAAGGATTTGTAAAATTCCAGAGATTTGTTAATGTCAGATACTTTAAGATGAACTTGACCTATTTTGGCATTTTGATCAATATGGATATCATTCACATTAGTAATTAAAAATTCAACGATATAATGACTATGTAAAAATAATTATTTAAATTCGTTTTTTAATCTGCCAGACAGTTACAGCAGGGGCTGCAATGTATATTCCCAAGTTCAACATAATTACAGATATTCCCAATCCTAAGACTTGAGCATCAGAACCATCTTCTGCCAATGTCATGATAGATAATGTGGAAATCATTGGAGTGATAAAGGTTCTAACTGCTTCTTGGAACATTGGGTTTTCTCGTTCCATATCAGCGATTGTTGGAGAGAATGAATAGTAAATTTGGTTAAATCCAGTCATGAATGCCGCACCTGATGAAGTACTCATTACTGTATTATCTCTAATTTCTCTGAGTAATTGGACTTGAGGAGCTAATTCAGTTCCATATGCAGCAGTTGCAATAAGACAACCACCGCCAGTTGGTTCTTTTTGTTCCATAGAAGTAGATTTTTCTATGTTTTCTTGATAAATTGGTCTTTGAGTCAAATCAATTGCAAAAACAACACCGTCTTTGATAACTGATCCAAATAATTGTTGATTATCAGTTATTCTGAACACAAATGGATTTGAAGGAATTTGATTGCCTCCAATTAACTTGTTAGTTTTTGTATCAATAAACTCTACACGATCAATAAATGATTGTCCAGTAATTCCACTTGTAGGCATGTATGTTACATGCAATATTCCTGCAGTTTTATCTAATGCAATAGCATGTGTTGGTGCTTTTAGTTGTATTTTTTCTAATATTGAACTATCATTCAAATTAATTACTGTAACATGTGGTGATGCATTGTGTGTAACATATAATTTCATATTTTCATGATCAATTACCATTTGAGCTGGAACAAATCCAGTTTGTAAATTCTTAGTAACTGTGTTAGTTGCCAAATCAATCACAGTGATTTCATTTGATTCCCAATTGCTAACATAACCAACATTTCCTTCTACATCAATTTTCATAAGTAGTGGAGTTTTACCTACAGCTATTGTATCTATAACTTCGTCTGTAGTTGTATCAATTACATTAATGTGATTTACTTCGGAATGAACAACATACAACATTTCATTATTTGGATTGTAAGCCAGTCCAACTCCACTTGTGGCAAATGAAGTGTATTCTCGTTGTCCATAAGGTTTGTCAGACTTTGAAAACAAGACAATTTCTGGTTCACCAATATCAATCTCCTTGAGTTTTTCATGAGTCATTATATCAAAAACAAAAACCTTGTTTTGGTCATCTACAGTAGCATAGAGTTTATTTTTCTCAGGGACTGCTTCAACTATCAACACGCCTTTAGGAGTATCAATAGAGTCTACAACCATTTTAGAATTAATATCGATTATTGAAATCTTGCCATCTTCAGGATTTGTAACATATGCTTTATCACCATCAATTTCAACCCATAATGCAGATGTACCAATTGGAATGCTTATCCATGATGAATCTTCTTGTGCTAATGCATAAGATAGCGGTAATGAGACTAAGCCTACAAACAAAAGTGATAAAATTTTAACATTCATTGATATTATTCCTACTTTCATGTTCTTTTATATTTTCCCAAAAACAATATGCTATGTTTTTGAATTAGAGACCGTGAAATAGGGTCATTTGAGATAATTTTAGAATGAAGAGCAAGTTTGTATTAGCCAATTATCATTTTTAGATAAAAGTGACACAAAAAGGCGTGATTTTAATTATTTAGTTTCAATAACCTTTGAGATTGTTTTGTTCAGCTGTAACTGTGAAAATACAGCTAATTTTGTTACCTGAACTAATGAATAACCAAAACATAACATAGACATGGAAAAATGCCCAAAGTGTTCAAACCAAATTATTGTTAGCAACACAAACGTAGCAGTAAATGTAGAACAACCATGGAAAAAAGTTCAAGCAAAAATTTGCCTAGATTGTAACTTTATGGAGTTATTCCGCAATTGACTTTTTATGAGCAAAATGCAATGAGAAATGAAATGAAAATGATTTCTCATCTTGATAAGACAAGTTATCTAAACTTGTGCAAATCTATCTTGCGTTTGGATCAGAATGTCTTATTTGTTGGAATAATCAATGACCACGGAAGATTGGTTGACTTTGCCAAAAAGCAAAACAAGATGATACAAAATCTAGAAAATATAGATTTGGATATGATATGTATGCAAGCCAGGCTATACATATCAATGCAAAGCGATCATGATAAGAATCTTGGCAGATTTGGTCATTGCATCACCGAAAGAGAGAAAATCACAACGCTAACAATTCCCACCATTTATGGAACTGTGCTTGTCATATCTTCCAACAAGACAGATTCAAAAGAATTGGTTAAAAAAATATTTCAGGTGACAGACGATAGTTGTTTTGCACAGATTCTAGACCCTTGTTGAAGCAAGGTTTAGATTCTGTACGCCTGTAAATAATAAAATGGGAAATAACTACAAGAGTGCAAGTAGTGACTTTCTGGATCTTGCAAGCGAGCAGCGACTTGATATTTTGTTTCACTTGATGCAAGAAAAATCAAAAGTATCCCCAATGGCAAAGACACTTGATTCTACCGTACAGGAAGTCCACAGAAACTTTGAGAGATTGGCAAAATCAGGATTTATTGAAAAAGATAATGAGGGTTACTATCATCTTACAATTTATGGAACTACAATGTGTACTCAGATTCCTACAATGATGTTTTTCTCAAATAATAGAAAGTATTTCCAGGAACATGACTTTGGAGATCTTCCTGTAAAATTTATCGAACGCATAGGCGCGCTGTCAACTGGAACTTACATCAAGGGTTTTACCAAAGTGATTGAACAGTGGAAATCAATTTACAAAAACGCTAACGAATACATCTATGAGATGCATTCAGAGGTTTCAAATGATCTCATAGAACCTTTGATAAAAAAAGCTAAAGATGATAAAGTAAAGATAAACTACATTTTGTCAGAAGATTGTATCGTTCCAAAGGGAAGAAAAAAGACGCTGGAGAAATTTGGTTTTAGTAGTCTCTTAGAAAATGGAATAGTTGAAAGAAAAATGTCAAAACAAGTTTTGGTAGTAGTTGCCTTAAATGAAAAAGAGGCATGTGTCTCATTTCCTGACAGAAAAGGTGAATCAAATATTGGGTATGCATTTTATGGAAACGATGTTAGATTTCATGAGTGGTGTCTTGACTATTTCAGATATAGTTGGCACAATTCAGGTACATTCAGGGAAAGCAAACTAAAAGAAGAATAGATTTACTCTAGCGGAAAATCTGATCCGCATCCAAGGCACCATCCTCTTTCTCCTTTGTAACTATCACTATAATATTGAATGATTTCAATTCCACACACAAAACATGTTATCTCCACAGTTCTCTTTTTTACATTTTTTATCATTGATTCTGTTTTTTGATGGTTGTTAGTTTTGTGAGACAATTATTCTTCCTCACAACATGATGGTGAGTAAAATAATTGAAACCACTGCAACTATGTGAAATAAATAATAAGATGTTTTGTGCCTTGGCATTCTTTTCAGACTTTGTCTTTTCTTATGTTTTATTTCCTGTACTAAATCGATCATTTTTTCATAGCACTCCTGGCATTTCTAGCACGATAAATGCCCCCAATCCAATCCCAATCACTACACCAATTCCAGTGCAGATAAGACCGAATTTTACAACCTTTTTGATTGGAGCATGTACCATCATGTCCCAAGTGCTGATTGATTTTTGTGTTTGAATATTGCTGTTCATATTATGTAATGCGTTCTGCTTGATGATAGACTGTACTCAACAAAGGTTATGATGATTAAGCTGTATCTGTTAATTTACAAAATTACATTGTAATATACAACATGCTAATTTTCAAAAAAAATGTTGGGATAAATAGGAAATTTTGACAGATTTCTAACTATTTGCTATGATGATAGAAACTTTTAATCAAAAATATATCTGATTAATGTCGATTTATCCTTTTATTGTTTTTTTGTGGAATGTTCTAACGTATCTTTTTCTTGTTTTGGTAGGATTTCTGTTTACAAATTTCTTAAAACCATTTGTAACTATTCCACAGGCAACACACAATATTTCTCGTGTACTTGTGTCATGCACAGTATTTTTGTGATTGCATCTTGGATTCATTTTCATTATTCCTAATGCTCACCAAGATTAATGATAGTTAGTATCAAAAACAGCTGTATCATCATAAATTCAGCTTAGAGCGGTATCTCATTCAAATTGTCTCATTAGCGATGATCTGAATACGCTAACTATAATACACAACATATTCTGAATACAGATTATGCCTGATGAGACTAAAAAAGAAAGTTCGTGGGATAAAATGGTTCATGCATCTTTTAGAAAAGTAGTTGCATTTGATCTATTATGTATCGGAATTGGCATTGTTATAGGAATAGGAATAGGTGTTTACCTAATTGCTGGTTCCCCTTAATCTTTTTATTATTTACTTGTGATGGCATAATTCATTTGTCATTCACTAAATTCTAAAGACCATTTTAACATGTAAAAAATGATCAAATGTCAAGCTTGCAACTCTTTGAGCAATAGTCATACTGCGTACTACTTGACACATCAGAGCTATGAAACCTTCCACACGTGATGCAAATCTTTTTCATGATTCTCATGTTCATACTCCAATTACCTTTCCGTAAACCAAAATTTCGAACCCAATCCAGATTATTGCTCCAATACCCAACAAAAAAAGATCATGTTTCACCACTTTTTTGAACGGTACATGAATCAGTGCACTCCATGGGCTGGCAAATTTTTCTACATTATTATTCATACAATACATTATGTAATTCTTAATGATAGATGATACTCAACAAATGTTATGATGAATCAGCTGAATCTGTTAATACCATTAATACAAAATTATAATGCATAGCACAATATGCAAGCAATACAAAATAATCAAGATTTTTTACGAAGATACGGATATTCAGATAACATAAAAGTAGAAAAGGCAATGGAATTACTTTTGATTAATAGACGTCACGAATTAAGAACCATAGCAGAGTCAGTGTTAAACCACATACCTGGACAAATCATTTTATCTGAATGGAGTGAGTTTATTCTTCACATGTGTCTTGATGTAGAAGAATGTTTTTCCATATGGAAAGGCGATGTAGAGCCACCTCAAAATTTCTATCTCAAGTCATTTATAATATTAAAACAATTTAGTAAAGGAAAAACATCGATGAATCAATTAACTCAATTTTTGAATTTGGC
>CAZQXU010000069.1:0-6117 GCA_964597385.1 uncultured Nitrosopumilaceae archaeon
TTTTTTACATCAAGTGATGTTATTGGTTGTGCTGTATCCCACAAAAGACTACACAGACTATGTATGTTGTTTACCATTTCAGATGAATTTGTACATAATGAAAAATCTGATTCTGAATTTGAAGACATTTGACTTGCAGCTGTTGAATCTGACATGATCATTTGTTTGTCTTTTTGAACGACCATTCTTCCCTTTGATGGAAGCTTACAGATTTTAGTTTCAGTTGCGTTGAATCTTTTAACAAACGAAATTAATTTTGGATCGTCTAGCTCTACGAGTAATCTTACTTTGCCACCTCTCTTTTCACATACAGTGATCTTTTCAGGTATCGCACTATGATACATTCTAGAAATATCTTCAAGTGTAGTTGAGATGTATATTATTCCTGATGAATTTTCGATCAACTGTGCAATGTCTGCATAGATATTTCCCCTTCCTTGTACCACTCTAAATGTAGGCACATTTGTGCCCTGTTTAGTTGTAATTTCACTATTGATCTTTTCAATTATTGCCTCTCCATCTTTTTTAATTCTGTTTACCTCGTCTTCTTTTTTTCTTAATGCAATTTTTAATGCATCTTGTGGTTCTGCTGCAATACATAATTTTGGACTAGATAATGTTGTTGAAATGATATTTCTACTTACTAACTTGTCTACAGTTCTATACATTCTGGCTCTGTCTATATCAAGCTCTTTTGCTAGTGCACTTGCAGTAATTGGCCCGGCTCGCAATAAATTCAGGTATACTTTGGCTTCCAATTCATCAAGATCCAAAATCATTTCTAATTCTGATGCAATACCTGTTATTTGATCTTGAAATGTCATCAAATTACTTTCTCTCCTGTATTTCTTGCATGAGAATTTTTCGTGTGATTGCATTTAGCACTTGCGCATAATTTCCCAGTTTGACCGTTTTTCATCTATGTCAATAATTAATTGATGAGAACTAAAGGATCAGTATGTTAGATCATCTACTAACAACTTGTTGAATAAAATTTTATGACTGTTAATTACATTTCATACATTTGTAATTAAAAATGTCTGAAATGAAACTATGATACATTAAATGCAATCACTGCCATGATTATCATTACTACAACATGTTTAGTTCCTGCAACATACGACCCAGACCCAATCTTTCCTGCAGCTACTCCTCCAAATACTGCTTCAATTATTGCCATGTTAAATAATGCCGATTCTAATTTTGATACATCCATATCTGCTAATGATCCAAACAATCCATCTCTTCCACTACCTGCAGCTAATAATCCGTCTTGAACTTTTTCAATTTCTGTAAAGAAACTAGTTGTTAGTAATACTGCAACTGCTAAAAACACTGCAAATGAAATGTAAATTGTATATGTATATGGCTGTAAAGCTGATTTTCTACTTTTTTCAATATTTTGCATCTCTGAGACGTGTTTTTGGATCATCTCCAAGTTCTCACTGACATCTCCTCCTATTTTCATGGCCATCTCAAGTAGTACAGTGACCCTTCGTGATACTCTTGTGCCTGTTCTTTTTGCAAAATTCTCAAATGCTTCTTCTAATGGAGTTCCCCAACTGATGTTTGCTTTGAGATTCTTTAATTCAGGAGTTAATGCTCCCAAGTTTCTATCTGCTGCTTGTTCTATTGCTTTGATAAGATTAGAGCCACTTTGAACAGAACTTAGTAATGCCAATAAAAATACTGGCATGTTTCTATCTACACTGTCTCTTCTTTGAACCTCTCTTAATTGATGAATTGTTAATGGGATAACTCCCACCATTATTCCAAATATTATTCCGACATCTTTGATCATAGTTGATTCAACTACACTTGAGATTTGTAAACTAATTACAATTACACTAATTGATGCAACAATTGAAAACATAATTGATTTTACAATCTCATTTTTTAAAATGGATTTTTTTGGCATTATTTCATTTGTTGAAATTTCTTTTTGTTTTCTATCAATTTTTTGCATGTTTTACCTCTTTGGCACCATTGTATCCATCATTACTAACATCAATACTCCGCTTAACGGAATTACTGCAAATGTGAGTATGTTCATTAGTGTAAGCAAGTCAAAACCTCCTAAACTTGGACTCATAATTCCCATAATTGATAACATGATAACTGCAAGTAATGGGAACACTATCAACAAAATTGTATATATCTCTGCAACAGATCCAAGTGATTCTGTAGTTTTCTGTAATAGCATCTTTTTTTCTTCTAATTGAACTTTGGCTGTAGCGTTAAAGTATTCTTTTAAATCTCCTCCTGATTGAGATGTGACAATAGCTCCTTCTAGTAATTCTGAATATGGACCTGGTGGTGTTCTGTTAATTAGATCTTTTACTGCTGTGATTAAATCCATTCCAAGAATCTCAATGTTTCTGGTAATGAAGCGTGCATCCTTTACAATATCTTCATCTGTCTCTTCTTTTGATATTGCTTTGAAAATATCTTCTAATGATAATCCACTTGTTGCAAGCGTTGACATGTATCCAATAAAATGTGGAATTTCTTCTAACAGTTTTGTTGATCTATTTTTTACTTTAACTGGAGGAATGATTTGTAGAATTCCAAACGTCATTGCCATTAATACTAATCCTGCAATTGGAGGAAGAAGATAACCAACAATCACAGGTTGAATATTGATTAATTGAGATGCAATTAATCCTATAACTACACCACAAACTCCCCCAATAATACTAAAGAAAACCATGCTTGAAACATATACTTCAAAAGGAATTGGCATCATTGCTTGTTTGATTGATTTTTCTAATGGTTTGAATTTGGGATATAGGAATTTTATATGCTCATTAAGTAATTTGTAACTGTAAACATGAATGACTCCAACTGATTCTTCTTGTTGTTTTTGTTTTGTTTTTACCATTGTCATGTTACATCTCTAACCTCTTTCTTTCATAGTATCTTTCAGGATCTGAATAATACTCCATGATGTTATTTGAGACTTCTTTATGATCACGAATGTCTTTTTTTGCCATCCATTCTAATGCTAGTCGTCTTTTTGTTAGTTCGTAATTGATCTTTTCATCTGTATCCCCATCTCTTTCTTTTATTTTACTAAATACAACACTATCTCCCATGAACTCATGTCTGTCTTCTTTTGGATTCCATTTGAATATCTCATGAGTTTTAATTTCTCCAGTTTTTTCATCAATACCATTTATTTCTGATACTTGAATTATTCTTCTTGCAGATTTTTCACCAATTCTAATTTTTAGTTGTAATGTGATCAAATCTAGACTGTTTGATATGAGTGATTTTGGAACGTCCATTGGTGAAGATGTTAATCTTGTTAATGTTGCATCAACTGAATCAGCATGTATTGATGAAAATCCTCCGTGACCTGTTGCCATTGCCTGAAATAATGTATAAGCCTCTCTTCCTCTAGTTTCACCTACGATAATTATGTCTGGTCTTTGTCTAAGCGCTGCTCTGAGTAGATCAAATTGATTGATTTCTCCAATCTGTGTATCTGTAAAGCTCTGTCTTGAAACAGCCGGAATCCAATTTTCATGAGGTAGATTCAACTCTTGTGTATCTTCTATACTGACTACTTTTTGCCCAGGTCTGATAAATGTCGCAAGGGCGTTTAGAGCAGTAGTCTTTCCACTTGCAGTACCTCCAGCAATAAGCATAGTAGCACGTTTTTCAGCGAGATACCACATGTATGCAGCAATATCTACTGACATTGTTCCAAATTTGATTAAATCAATTACTGTAATTGGGTCTGCTCTGAAACGTCTGATTGTAAACGTACTCCCTCTTTTTGTAATTTCATGACCCAGTGTTAGATTTATTCTACTTCCACCAGGTAATGATGCATCTATAATTGGATCTGCAATTGATACATGTTTTCCACAAACATATGCCATTTTTCTTGCAAAATTATTTAATTCAGCTTCATTTTTGAATATTATATTTGTTGGAATTGATTCATGTTCTCTATGCCATACATAAATTGGAATGTTTGTACCATCACAACTTATCTCTTCAATCATATGATCTCTCATAAGTGGTTCTATCTTTCCCAGATACACAAAATCTCGAACTGCAAAATAATTTATCCTTTCAATATTTTTTGGTGGAATTTTTAATCTATATTTTTTAATCATTATTGCAATTTTATTTTTTAGTCTTCTCTCTGCATCTTTTTTTGATTTAATGTCTCCAAGTGATACTGAAAGCTCTGTCATTAACAGTTTTTTAATAATGTCAAATGCTTTTTGGTCTCTTTCTGTTAATGCTGGCTCTATGACTTGATATCTTAATCCTCCTTTTGCTGTTGGATCTTTTATTATTCCTGCATGAATTTCATTATTATCCCAATCTAACTTTGAAAGTGTCATAAATTGTGGAATTTTCTTTTCATTTTCTTTAACAGTTTGAGATGTGTTTTCTACTTTGTTTTCGTTTGATTTTACAATATTTTCATGGTCATACTGTATTTTTTGTACCGCACTTTTATTCTTAAATATATTTAGCCTCATTTTTAGGTATTTTTATAATCACTTTGTCTTTTAACACTTGTTCGTTCATTTGAACAACATTTTGCTTTTACTGTGGTTTTAGTTAATACTTGTAACCATGGTATGTGTTATGCTCTTATCTTATGAGGTGAATATTTGATGTTTGGACGAAAATCCAGCGGATCTTCTAAATCCAAGCCTGATTCTAAATTTCCTCACGTTGGTGGAATCTCTTCATTTCTAAAAAAAGAACCAGATACTAATGAAGAGCCTCTCCCAAAAGCAAATTTTGAGCCTGATTTACCTAGACCATCAACTAGTAAATCTGTGAATCTAATTCAGGAGGTCCAAAAATTAGATGATAAAACGATTAAACCATTTATTGACTATACCAAAGGTCACATCTACTATCCAATTTTGTCCAAAATAGGAGAGCCTCATGACAATGTATTGTATTTAGATGATCTAGTCTCAGATGGAATTTTAGCTAAACACATCTATGAAAAATTAATTGTCTGTCCATTACATCCTACAGTTTTTTCATCAAGCATGAGATTGTATTGTCCTAAGTGTCATTCCATGAATGTAGAAAAATTAAACCTGTTTGAACATAAAAAATGTGGATATATTGCTGAAAGTAAAAAGTTTGATTTTTCAAACACAGAACATTCAATTTGTCCCTCTTGTGTAAAAGAAATTAAAAATTTTGATAAAGAAATTCGTGTTCCTGCAATGTGGTATCAATGTGAAGATTGTGTAGAAAAATTTGATAATGCAGTTATAAAACTTCATTGTAGAAATCATGATCATGATTTTGATACAAATTCTGGAAAATTTATCACTACATTTTGTTACAAATTAAAGAATTCTGACATATCTAATGTTTCTGATACAACTCAAATAAAAGATGAATTAATGAAATTGTTAAACGGTTTTAATTTTTCGGCTGAATTAAATGCTCATGTTAAAGGAAAGAGTGGAAATGTGCATGAAATTCCAATTTTTGGTAAAAGTAAATCAAACGATGATTCTATTTTAATTTTTATTAAAAATCAATCTTCTGGAGTAGACGAATCTGATATGAATTCAGTTTTAATTCCTAAATTAGATATTGATCCAAAAAATACTTTCTTTGTTACCGTATCTGATGTTAAAGATGGAGTAGAAAGTTTAGCAAAGCACTATGGAATAAACTTGATTTCTGATCCTGATTTCTCAAAAATTATTTCACGTGTAGAGGAGTTTGTTTCTGTTTGGTATGCAAATAATGGTGGTCGTAAATGAAATGTCCTTTATCTAACTCACTAAAAAAAAGACGTGCAGTAAGTCAAGTTATGGGTAGTGTTGTAATTTTGGGAGTTGTTACGTCTATTGGTTCTGTGGTATTATTTAATGGCATGAATCAAATCAATGCATTTTCATATGATTTGACTTTTCATGATAAAGCAAAAAACGAGGCATTTCGAGAAAATCTAATGTTTGAGCATGTTAGATTTGAGCCTGGAACTGATCAAATCATTCTATATTTGGCAAACATTGGTACAACTGAATCAACAATAGAAAGTATAACGGTTGTAAAGCTTGATACTCAAAATATTCTTGTGAATTGGGATGAGAGTGTTGGTACTACCATCCA
>CAZQXU010000070.1:0-6087 GCA_964597385.1 uncultured Nitrosopumilaceae archaeon
TTTGGAATTGTATCAAATCCAGAAGACTTCAATAATGTTCTTTGGAACTCTGCTATCGCATCTGCATCAAATCCATTAAAACCAGGTCAAGATGGCAGTGTTACATTTACTGCAGGCGCACCAGGGACTTACTATTACATCTGTACAGTTCCAGGACATGCATTGCAGGGAATGCAAGGTTCATTCATAGTAGAATAGTTTGGCCCTACAATATTTAGCATTAGCATCTCTGATTGTTTTATACTCTCTAATGTTTATTGGTGGGTACATTTCATCGGCTGGACTTGGATTAACATGTCCTGAATGGCCATTATGTCCAAATGGAATCATGCCAAATGAAGAATATTTTATTGAATGGACTCATAGATTGATTGCTGCAACTACCGGTGCTCTTGTAATTGCAACTACCGTAGGAAGCTGGATTAACAAAAATGCTGGACGAAAGATACGATTTACTAGCACTTTTGCATCTACACTTGTAGTTACTCAAATCACCCTTGGTGCACTAGTAATTGATCTAAAACTACATGCGGTACTTGTTGCAATTCACTTAGGTGTTGGAATATTATTATTTTCAATGGTTTTACTAACTACGTTGTTTGCATTTAGAATTGCAAAAAAACCAATAGAATCTACAGTTTAGATTTTAATCTTATTTTTTTTGGAATGTAGATATATGCTATAACTACTCCTAATGTAATAGCTCCAAAAGTGATTGCCATGATGAAAATATATCCAAATGGATTTTGCGTACCCATGTTAAAAGTATAAGTAAGAACTTCTGGACTACCTTCCATATTATATAGATCAACTTTTACAATATGATTTCCTGAATTTTTCCAAACATAGTCTATTTCATAATGACCTCCTTTGTGTAACTCTGGATTGATCGCATCAATTTGTTGATCATTATAAAAAAATCTAACACCCATCGTAAACTGCTCTACTTCATTAAATTCACTATCTCCAACTCTGAATAAAATTTGTGATTTTTCTCCTATCTGTGGAAATTCTGGTAGTGTTGCAACTTGTACCCTATACCCACCAAGAAATTCCTCAGCTGAGTTAAACATTGAATGAGCAAATGCGTCAGAAAATAAGGGAATGCTAATTGATACTAACAAAAACATAATGATACCCGATCTTACTTTTGTCATTATGACTTCTACAACTTTGCATGAATATAGTGTTAATCAATTTTCATTGGAAAATCTTCAAAACCTTTAAATCCTTATTGGCAAGACACTGAAATGTTGACTATCGTAAGCAAATCAATCGATATTAAAACACCTATAGAAAACGTATTTACATATTTTGCAAGACCAGAACACGTTTCTGATCAAATCAAAAATGATGCGGTAGGCATGACTGTAATTCCTATGGATATTAAAGAAGGAATGGGTGTGGGAACAACATTTAGAATAATTGGTGACTTTAATGGTAAACGATTAGAGTGGGATTGTGAAACAACCGAATTTGTAAGAAATGAACGAATATCTGCAAAACAAATTACAGGGCCATTTAAGCACTGGAAAATTACTAATGAATTCAAATCATTGGGTGATAATTTAACCAAAGTTACAATGTCTGTAGATTATGCAATGCCATTTGGTCCATTAGGAGCAATTTTGGATAAAGCAAAGTTTGCAAAATCTGCTGAACGCGGAATGGAAACAGCACTTTACAATGTTAGAGGATTACTTGAAGGAAATGGTTCAATTCCAGTATACATTACATTAGATGCATACCAAAAATTACTTGCTGAAAAGAAAAAAATGAACGACGTTCCAGTTTCAACAGCACTTACTGCAATTCTTGAAAAATATGCAGAAATTGAAGCAAAAGCTCAAAATTAAATTTTCATTTCTATAACAATCTTAAGATTAATAACAACTCGAGGATTTTCTATTTTTGTGGGTCTATGGCGCAGCCAGGTAGCGCACCGGACTCTTAATCCGGTTGTCGTGGGTCCGAATCCCACTAGACCCGCTTTTTTGTTAATTAATTTCAATATGAAAAAAAATTTTAAAATAATTTTAATTTTGTAAATCTGATAATAATTCTAAATCTAATTCAAACTCTTTTGGCAATCCTTTCCACCAATTATTATCTGTCATTCAAAATGTCTTGTGACTTGTTAGCTTATAGATCTTTCTAAATCTTGATTGGATGTTGAATTTTTATTCTCTGAACTTTTACAATATTTTTTTGCCAAGTTTAATAACTCATCTGCTCCAATTGGTTTTGAAATTACAGAAATCAAACCTTGTTTAAGAGCTAGTTTATTTTTTTCATCAAATTCAGAATATCCTGTTACTAATACCACCTTTGCATTTTTATCAAATTCTATAATTTGAGAAAATGCATCATAACCATCAATCTTTGGCAAGATTCCATCCATCACTACTAAATCTGGATGTATCTGCTTGTATTTTGATATGGCCTCCTCACCATTAATGGCTGTTTGAACACTAAATCTATTGATTTCCAGTATTTCTACATACAAATTTAATAGTTCTTCATCATCTTCAACGATTAAAATCACTGCCATATTCTCAGTATGATACTCTTAAGATATTAATTAAACTTAGGATTATGAAATTTAATACGATAACTAATTTCTTTACCCTCACTAATCAATTAATGCGTAAATCTAACAAAAACATATTATCTAATTACTACGCTAATCTATGTGAAATTAAGAGGTTCCATTTATGAATAATTTAGAACAAAAACAGAATAAAAGTAAAAAAGACCATAATTCCATTATTTTTCTATTATGTGCTCTAGTGGGCATTACTCTACTTTATCAACTAAAACCATTTTTAGAAGACTCTCAATTTATCTTGATTTCTATTCCCGCATATGCAATTATTCCTGGAATATTGATTTTATTTTCATTTATTCTTACAATCAAATTACACAAACAGAACCATTTTCAATCAAAGGCATTTATGCTCTTTACAATAGGTGTTTCATTTTGGTTTATTGCCGAACAGATTTGGTTTATCTATGAAGATATCTATGATATAGAACCTTTTCCCTCAATTGCTGACATTTTTTATGTAGGTGCATATCCTTTTTTTGTTGGATTTCTTTTATTCTCATTAAAGCCAATCAAAAAATTAATAACAAAAAAGATTTGGTTATTTGCATTTTTCCTATCACTTTCATTTGTAATTCCATCTATGATAGGATATTTTAATTCATTTGATGAAGAGGAAGGGCTAGATGTTTTTTCCAAATCTGTTTTATTATTATATCCTATAATGTCTGGATTTCAATTAGCTCCTGCTATTGTTGGAATTTTGTTTATGGTAAAAAAAAGCATTAACTATTCATGGATGTTAATGTTGTTTGCATTTCTGATTTACAGTGTCTCTGATACATTCTATCTTTTTTCAGAATTAAATGGTACATATCATGATGGACATCCTGTTGATGTAATGTATCTGTATAGTTATATTTTGTTAATATTTTCTGTTTATAGTCGGATAAAAATTTCTAATAATTCTGATATTCATAGTAATGAGGTATTTTTTAATGAAAATATAAAATTTGAAACTATTACTAAGTATGGTATTCCGCTGACATTGATGATATTTTCAATGATTGTTGTTATCTCTATGATCAATACATTCTACTTAAATCCTGAAGAGGGATTATCAATTGAATATGTTATATTTGGAGTTATTGCAATGCTTATTGTATTTACTATTATAATTCTCACAATTAACAGAAATCTCACAAAATTTGTTCAAATGAGGACTATGGATCTTGAAAAACAACGAAGTAATTTAGAAGAACTAATTGAAGAAAAAACACAAGCAGTACTCAAAGCTGAAAGATTATCTGCTATTGGAGAACTATCTGGTCGTTTAGCACACGATCTAAGAAATCCATTATCTGTAATGAAAATGTCTGTTGATTTGATAAAACAACATCCTGCAGATGCAAAAATTTCTGATACCGTCATTACTAAAAGACTTGAATTAATTGAAAAAAGTATCGATAGAATATCTCATCAAGTAGATGATGTATTAGGATACGTTCGAAATTCTCCCTTAAAGCCTACCTCTGCATCTCTTAGAGAATTAATTTTAACATCAATTGACAAGGTCAACGTGCCACATGATGTTATAATTACTGTCTCAGATACTGATGTAATTGTAACTTGTGATGTAGTGAAAATTGATGCCGTTTTCATTAATCTTATTGTAAATGCAATTCAGGCAATGAATCAGGGAGGTACACTTGAAATAAATATTAAAACATATGGTGATTATGCTGTTATTGATTTTATTGATTCAGGTTTAGGCATTCCTGAAGATTTCATTAATAAAATATTTGAACCTCTATTTACTACAAAACAAAAAGGAACAGGACTGGGTCTAGCTAGCTGTAAAAATATTATTGAACAACACAATGGAAGTATTACTGTAAAAAATAACCCGACTACATTTACAATCAAAATACCAAAAACATATGATGAGTTAGGTAGGCAATAACCTCGATATTTCTACAATTTTCTTAGAAGTGTAAATCTGCTTTTATCTGGTTCTATTTCTTCATGCATATCCACATTACTGATTATTTTTACTTTATATTCTAGCCATCTTTTTTGCATATTTCTAAATTTAGAATTATTATTGATTTGTTTTTCTGATTCATCATATCTTTCACAGTTCATAATGTATTTTCCAGATACTCGATACATTTCAGAAATGCCTTTCTCTAAAATATCATCTTCAAGATAGTTCAACAGCTGATGAGTAAATACAAAATCAACTGATGAGTTTTCAAAAGGCAAATCTGTAATTGATGCTTTTTTAAAATTAATCATTGGTTTTTTTGATTTTGCAATATCTAATGCTGTATCATTTAAATCAACACCAAAAATATCCAATGATTCAGGAAATAATCGTAAATCAATTCCAGTACCACATCCTATCTCTAATACACTTGTACAACGCAATGAAACTACCAAATCCCTGACAAATTTTGAAAATTCTTCATTGAATTTAGATTCATTTTCAATTGCATATTTATCCCAAAATTCTTTATCATAATTCATAAAATGTTTTCATTTATCATGTATTTGATATTATTTGTTTAATGTTGACACTTGCATGGGACAAGTTTTGTATCAAACGTGCAATCATGAGGTCCGTCTGATTTGTTATCCATTGGAATCTCTTTCATGCAATCATCATGGCGACCTTTTCTGCAAAACCAGCATATCTCTTCTGTATTTCCAGTTGAACAAAATTCCATACTTGTATTGTTATATTTGTGGGTAAAAAACTTCTTGGAATGTTAGATAAAGGTCAACCACGGTAAAAATCTCTCATCTTTTCCCATTGTAACATCTGAAAATAATTTTTGTAATTCTTTTGTAGTCTTTCCCATCTTTGCATTTCCAATTATCACTTTATCAATTTGTGTAACTGATTTTACTTCAGCAGCGGTTCCTGTCATAAATATCTCATCAGCAGAATACAAGTCTCCTCTTTCAAGATCTCTTTCTATTACATATCCTCCATTTTCTTCAATGATTTGGATTACGCTATCTCGTGTAATGCCTTCTAATCCTCCTGCTGAAAGTGGAGGAGTTTGAATTATATCGTCTTTTACAATGAAAATATTCTCTGCACTACCTTCTGCAACTTTTCCGTTTATGTTTAACATTATTGCTTCATCATACCCGTTCTCTAGTGCTTCGACTCTAGCTAGTGCAGCATTTGCATAGTTTGAAGCTGCTTTTGCCTGCATTGGTTGTGATCTAGAATCAATCTTTATCCAACTTGAAACTTTACATTTTGCACCAGAGAATTTTCCAGCTTTTCCTTCTCCCATATTCCATTCCCAACAAGCAATTGACACATCAACTTTGTTTGGAGTTGGTGTAAGCCCCATGGTGCCAAAACCATAGTATGCCAACGGTCTAATGTAGCATTCTTTTAATCCATTAGCTTTTACTGTTTTAATTATTGCATCTGTTATCTCTTTTTTTGAATATTGCATCTTCATCGAATATAATTTTGCTGAATTAAACAGTCTGTCAACATGTTCTTCTAATCTAAAAAT
>CAZQXU010000071.1:0-6039 GCA_964597385.1 uncultured Nitrosopumilaceae archaeon
AAGTTGAAATTACTCGAGCAATTGCAAATGAATGGCATTCAGTTCTAATAGATAGGGCACAATCAGATGTAATAATTATTGGTGCAGGTCCTGCAGGATTAACAGCAAGTCGAGATCTATCAAATATGGGTTTCAAAGTTTTAGTTGTTGAACAGAATAACTACCTTGGCGGCGGTTATTGGTTAGGAGGATATATGATGAATCCAGTAACAGTTAGAGAACCAGCACAAAAAATCTGGGATGAATTAGGAGTGCCATACAAAAAAGTGTCAGAGGGATTATACTTGACACCAGGACCACATGCAGTTTCAAAATTAATTGCATCAGCTTGTGATGCAGGAGTAAAATTCCTAAACCTTACAAAGTTTGATGATCTTGTTTTAAAGAACGGTAGAGTTTGCGGTATTGTTGTTAATTGGATGCCAGTATCAGCACTACCAAGAAATATCACTTGTGTTGATCCAATTGCATTAGAAGCAAAGATGATTATTGATGCTTCAGGTCATGACTCTGTTGCAGTAAAACGACTAGTTGATAGAGGGCTAGTGGAATGGAAGGGGATGAATCCAATGTATGTAAACGAGGGTGAAGAGCATGTAGTTAACAAAACTGGTGAAGTTTATCCAGGATTAGTAGCTGCAGGAATGTCTGTAACTGAGACACATGGACTCGCTAGAATGGGGCCAACGTATGGTTCAATGTTATTCTCTGGAAGAAGAGCGGCAGAAATTACTGCTGAAAAAATTAAAGAGTTAGAAAGATAAACTATCACTAATTTATTGATTCATTGAAGATTTCAAAAATATTTTTGTATGATGAACCTGCAGTATCTCAAATTCAACTTGATAGATTAGCTGTTTTTTTAAATAAAACGTTTTCAATTCCAGTTGAAACAAGAGACAGCATTCTAAAATTCTCAAAAAAAGATACGGCTGAAAAAATTGCAGCGTGTAGAATTTTTAATCTTAGAAAACCATATGAAAGACACAATCCAACTATAGATGAAATTATTTTTGAAGAAGCAAATTTTGAAAACACTTCAAAAACAGAAAATATTGTCATGTATGATGGATTTGAAATACAAAAAGTACTAACAGAATTAATTCCAGAAAATGAACGAAAATTAGAATCATTTCATATATTTTTTACAAATAAATTAACTTGCACCTACGATTATAATGATTACAGATATCATGGCAGGGCATTAATTGGAGCAAACCCTTCAATAGTTTCAACCACCGGAATAATTGAAGCTCCTGCAAAACCAAGAGAGTATTATCTAGAATTAATGTCAAATTATGCTCAAGGAATAAACGTAGAATCAATAAAACAGAAATACAAAGGAACCTATTTGGAATACAACGATACTCGTTTATCTCAAATCATAGAAGGGTATCTTTTACAGGCAATATTTTATTTTGAAATAGGAGATGCATTTTGCGATAAAATGGAATGTCGACTTTTTAATGCACATTGGCAAAAAGATTTAATGTATTCACAATTAGAAAATAGAAAATTATGTGAAAAACATTTACTGATATTAAATAGATTAAATGAGCATAATAATAAATAATTAAAAATTAAATTAAAGATAAATTAATAGAATTACCTATTTTTTCCAAATGAACCTTGATGATCAGTCAAACAACAACTGCACTGTTTAGAATAACATTCACTTACAGATTCATGACCACATAAGCCACAGTGACAGAATGAATCATCAATCATAAATAAACAATAAACCTAATCAGTTAAGAACATCGCATTGATTTTCAGAGATGAAAACAACAGATTACTTTTTAATAATGGAATAAGGTGAATTGAAAAATGGACAGAATTAGATTAATCGGAAATTATGATGAGAGAAGATCTAGAGAAACTTTGAATTTACTATTACGGGATAGAAAAAATGAATTTCAGGAATTAGCTACAGCTCTAGCAATTCCAAAATCTACGGAAGATTGGGAAGTAATTATTTTGAAGTTCTGTCTAGATTTTGAAGAATGTTTCAAGATTTGGACAGACGAGAAAGAGCCAGACTCTATAAAAAACACCAAATGTATGACTATTATGAGAGAAATTGCAAAGGGTAAAAAAAACATATCAGATGTCTTCCACATAGAGAATATAGCTTATACAATTTGCAAAGAGTTTCATGAAACATACAAAATAACAAAATAACTATAACTTTTGTAGGAGCAGTAGATCATAGCAATGTGCAATATGGGTTTACAATTAACAACTTAAATTAATGAAATTCAAAGGGGTTCATATGATGGCTGCAGACTCTAGTGCAACAATACAAGAAAACAAAGGAGACCCACCTAAAATGCCAGATAAAAAGAAAACAAAATTTGACATAATAATTATTGGTGCTGGACCTTCAGGGTATACTGCAGGAATTTACAGTTCAAGAGCAGGATATGACACACTGATCTTATCTGGGATATTACCTGGTGGTCAACTAGTAAACACCACCGAAGTTGAGAATTATCCAGGATTTGAAAAAGGGATTATGGGTCCGGATTTAATGATCGAGATGAGAAAACAAACTCAGAGAATGGGAACAACAATTATCGATGATGAAGTAGTGGATGTGGATTTTAGACATAAGCCATTCAAAGTTCTAACAGCATCAGAAGAATACGAAGGAAGAGCAGTAATTATTGCAACTGGGGCAAATCCTAGAAAAATAGGATTAGATGGTGAACAAACATTTGCAGGAAAAGGAGTTTCATATTGTGCTACATGTGATGGCCCATTTTTCAGAAATCAAGAGTTGATAGTAGTTGGAGGAGGAGATTCAGCAATTGAAGAAGCCACATTTCTCACTAAATTTGCTACAACGGTACATTTGGTTCACCGACGAGAAGAATTACGAGCAAGTAAGATAATGCAAGAAAGAGCATTCAATAATAACAAAATAAAATTTCATTGGAATCAAGAGGTCGTAGACATCAAAGGAGATCAAAAAATGCGTCAAGCAGTATTAAAAAATATCAAAACGGGTGAAGAAAAAACACTTGATGTTGGGGGTCTTTTTGTTGCCATCGGGCATGAACCAAATACCAAACTTTTCAAAAAACAAATTGAATTAGATAATGAAGGATACATCATTTTGAAAAATAAAACTCATACAAATATTGAAGGAATTTTTGCAGCTGGAGATGTACATGATAGAAATTATAGACAGGCAATCACAGCTGCAGGATATGGATGTATGGCTGCAATAGATGTAGATAAGTATCTTACAGAAAAATCATAAAACATACATCTTTGATTTTTATGGGAGCAGAAAAGTAATTTATTAATTCACATGGATATTTTAGAATTAATTCAAGCAAACATACTAACGCCAGTAGTATTATTTTTCATTTTAGGAATTGTTGCGGCAAGAATAAAATCAGACTTGAAAATGCCAGATGCAATTTCAGAATTTTTGCCAATCTATCTTCTTGCAGCAATCGGTCTTCATGGAGGAGTGGAGATGAGAAATACAGGGTTTGCAGATATGTTAATTCCAATGCTAGTAGCTATTGGGCTTTCTTTGGCATTCACATTAAACCATTATCAAATATTAAGAAGACTCGGTAAATTCAATATTTTTGATTCGTATGCTCTTGCATCTACATATGGAGCAGTGGGGGCTGTAACTTTTTCAGTCGGATTATCATTTTTGAAAAATCAGGGAGTAGAATCAGAAGGATATCTTGCAGCAATTTTGGCAATTTTGGAACCTGTAAGCTTTATTCTAGCAATATTTCTTACAAACATGGCAGTTTCAAAACAAATTCAATCAAAAAAACAATCACTGCCTAAAGGTAGTATAGACAATAATGAAAAAGAAACAGAACAAAGCAAAACTAATCTTTCTAAAGTATTGCATGAATCAATAACAGGAAAAGCAATTGTAATATTACTTGGAGGAATAATAATCGGATATCTTATCGGAGATGAAGGATTCAATTCTATTAGCATAGTCTTTGATGAATTGTTTACAGGAGCTATTGTAATATTTTTGTTAGAGATGGGAATAATAGCAGGTCAAAGACTAGACGATATTAAAAAAGTAGGATTGTTTTTAGTGGCATTTTCAATATTACTTCCTACATTTAATGGAATTATCGGCGTATTTGTAGCGACATCATTAGGATTGAGCATAGGAGGATCAGTGATGTTTGGATTACTAATGGCAAGTGCATCATTTATCGCTGCACCTGCAGTTTTAAGACATGCCATACCTCAAGCAAAACCAAGCTTGTACATAACATCTGCACTCGGAATAACTTTTCCATATAATATCATAATTTTATTACCAATAATGTTTACAATATCTTCAATGTTGCATAATTTAGAAGCACCGATAAACTTATTCAACTATTTAGGGATTAATTTGCTATGAAACTATTTGATGTCAAACTATTAACTGTAACATGTGAGATACTTGCTCAAAAAAATATTTTAGAAATATTAAACAAACACGGCATTACAGGATATACTTTGTATGAGGTCGATGGTAATGGATCTAAAGGAATTAGAGGACACGGATTTAAAAATGAAAAAAATGTAAAAATAGAAATTATTTCCACAGAAACAAGACTAAAAGATATAGTTGAAGAGATTACACGTTCTCTATTTTCAGATTTTGCAATTATAATATATCTTTCAGATGTTCAAGTATTAAGACCAGAAAAATTTATCTAAAATTAACGATAGATTTGATTTAACCAACACCAGTTTTTGTGTATAACAATATGTATGCCTAGATCAGGTATTTTATGAACTGAGAATTACTAAATAAACAACATAGAGGATAAAATATCAAATGAAGAATGCTCAATGCAAAAAGTGTTTAAATAAATTTAATGAAAAAGACATTTACACAATTCAACAATTTCAATATAGAAAAGAACCACCATATACATGGACAATTAAATTTTTTAGGAATTTGGAAGTAGATGAATGGGATTCATTTTGTGAAAAATGCATAATGAACTATTCAAAAAATTCATTTGAGGCTTGGAAAAATGATTCCAAAGATTAGATTTCAAACTCTTTATTGAAGAAAAACGGAGAGAAATCATGATTGAAGATCTTGAAAAATTAAAAAAAACAGCCAAAGAGTACAGCAATAATTTAGCAAATCTTGGAAAAGAGTTATCAGAAATTCAATTCAATTACAAAGTAATTGAAAATGTTACCGAACAATATTGGCAAAAACGTATTGGTGAATTTAAAAAATATAGCGAAAAAGGAACAGAATATTATACTCAAGCTCATGCATTAATGAATTTAGTAGACAAGGAACAATCAGGTTTATTTTTACTAAGTATCAGTAAATTTCGTCAAATGGGATTAAAATTAATTACAAACATGGAGGATGTAAAACAAAATCCATCCAGCATTAAATCAAAGGACAAACAACAGAGCAAATGGAGTAAAGAATTAAGAGAAAAATTAATAGAAACAAGTAATGCCTGTCTTCACCAAGAAATGGATATGAATAAATTTTTTAGAGAATTTTATGAAAAACATTTAAAAAATATTTTAGAAGAAAATGAAACTAAATAGATAAAAGTCAGTATGCTAATTCTGACATATATTTTGCTTCTTTAAGAGCATCATCAAATTCAGTTTCAGTCATTATGTTTTGTGTAGAATAAACACTTTTGAATTTTCTTCCATCATCTGCAAATATTCCTACTACACATGCATCTCCAGATAGAGGATATTTTTTCATACATGCATAAACAGCTGCGGAGGAAGGGCTGATTAATAATTTATCTTTCCTAAGCACATCCTTTACAACTGAAAAAGCCTCGTCATTATCTACAGATACCCAATCGTCAACGATGTTTTCACGTTTTAAAAACAAATCAGGTTTTGCTGACTCTTCAAAATTTCTCCATCCTTGGATAAGATGATTTTGTTGTGGTTGACAGCCAATTATTTTGATATTTGGATTTTTTTCTTTAAGATATGCGCCAATTCCGGTGATTGTTCCACCAGTTCCAACACCAGTAAAGAAATGAGTAACTT
>CAZQXU010000072.1:0-5840 GCA_964597385.1 uncultured Nitrosopumilaceae archaeon
GGTGATAATGTAGGTGACGCTGCAGGAATGGGTTCTGATGTTTACGAATCTTACATTGTTACAATACTTGCATCATTACTTATCGCAGCACTAATCGGTGCTCCTGAAATCTTCATGTACCCAATTCTAATCGGAGCATCTGGAATGATTGCATCAATTATTGGAATTGTTATTGTTCGTTCTGCAAATATTACTGATGTTATGAAACCACTTAACTTGTCATTTTATGTCTCTGCAGCAATTGCAATTGGACTGAATTTTGTTTTCACCTACTACTTTATCGGACAAACTGCAATTGCATATGCATTATTTGCAACTACTGTGATTGGTGTCATACTAGTCCCAGTCATTCAAAAGATTACAGACAGATATACCAATTACAAATACAAACCAGTTCAAGAGATTGTTGAATCTGCAAAATGGGGATACGCATCACTAACATTGATGGGAATTATCAAAGGAATGCAATCCACCGGACCATTTATGATTGCATTAATTATTGCAATTATAGTTTCATTTAGTATTGCTTCTAATGCTGCACCTGAAGGTGCTGACCCAATATTATATGGAATCTTTGGAACTTCATTAACTGCAATGGCTATGCTTAGTCTTGCAGGAATTGTTCTTAGCATCGATGCATTTGGACCAATTGCAGATAATGCAGGTGGCATTGTTGAGATGACTGGAATGGGTGAAGAAAATAGAAAAGTTACTGATGAAATTGATGCTGTAGGAAATACAACAAAGGCAGTGACCAAAGGATTTGCTATTGCTAGTGCCGGATTGGCTGCGCTTGCAATGATACAGGCATTCCAATTTGAAGCAGCTCACATCTTTGAAGGAGTTTTAGCATTGAATTATAGCTTAACAAATGTAACAGTTATTGTAGGATTATTGGTTGGTGGATTGATTCCATTTATTATCACTGGACAACTAATCAATGGTGTATCTCGTGCTGCAGGTAAAATGGTAGATGAAGTCAGACGACAATTCAAATCTGACTCTGGAATTTTAGCTGGAACATCAAAGCCTGATTATGCAAAATGTGTTGACATTGCAACTGCTGCATCAATTAAAGAACTTTGGAAACCTGCAGTCATTGCAATTATTTCGCCAATTGTTTTAGGTATTTTGTTAGGCCCAACAGCTGTTGCCGGATTACTGATGGGTGCAGTTGTTACTGGAATCCCACTTGCATATCACTTGGCAAACACTGGTGGTGCATGGGACAATGCAAAGAAACTAGTTGAGATGCAAGGTGACAAAGGAACTGAAATACACAAAGTAGCAGTAGTTGGTGATATTATTGGTGACCCTTACAAAGATACAGCAGGTCCTGCATTAAACACTGTAATTAAATTACTAAATACAATTGCAATCGTCTTTGTATCTGCATTTATTGCAATACTTGCACTCTAGTCTTCTATAACTAAAGTCATATCTAATTCATCAATCTGTGTTTGAATTGCTTTTTTCAAAATGTCGTTATGATTTTTACAGAATTTAAAATAATCATCTGCAGTTAGAAAACACCCGCAAATCCATTTTGTTTTTTTATCTCCTTCAACTGTCCACTTTGCATATTGTTCTGTCATATTTTATAGAAAATATCTTGCCTAAAAAATATAGATCAAAATAATTAAAAAAAGGAAAAAGATGTTTAAGGACAGCCTTCCATCTTTTGGATGAAATAACCTTTTTCCTTAATTGCCCGTTCTACAGGTTCTGGTGCACCTTGTGAATGGCAAAATTGACATTCATTTGTAGTCATTTGGGCGTTTGGCTCACCTACTGATTTTAACCACTCTTTACCATATGCAATGGCTTTGTTGTGATCTTTTTCACCAGTAATTACATCAAAGTGCATGGTATGACCATCTTTGGCTTTGACATATGTGTCGTATACGTGAATTTCCATGATTTCATTTGAATGAAGGGATATTTAATTCAAAAACTCTAGGCATACTCATTCTATACTTGTAAAATGAAATAAAATTTGTAACGCTCTGAAAATCCAAACAAACCTTTTATTTTATAATCACGCAAAAATTTTATGGAAACTAACATTGGAATCTCATCTGAAAATTCTAAAAACATCTCTGACATTCTAAATCGTCTCGTATCTGATGAATACATCTTATACACAAAGACCCGAAACTATCATTGGAATGTAATTGGAATGCAATTCAATGATCTACACAAGTTCTTTGAGTCTCAATATGAAGAACTAGATCAAGTAATTGATGATGTCGCAGAGAGAAATAGAGCATTAGGTGGTAAAGCAAAGGCAACACTTGCAGAGTTTATTGGAAACAGTAGACTAAAAGAACAACCAGATACATATCCTGAACCAAAAACAATGCTTAGAAATCTATTAGATGATCATGAATCTGTGATTCGTGCATTAAGACAAGACCTTGAAACATGTGCAAAACTTGGTGATGCAGGAACATCTGATTTCTTAACAGGCCTCATGGAAAAACACGAAAAGATGGCTTGGATGCTACGAGCATTTCTAGCATAATTTTTTTACTTTTTTACACTAGTATTTTTTAGATTTTTTAATGAATAAAAAATGAATCCATTATCCAAAAGCATTATTGCAGAACCCTGTAATTCTTACTGCAACCACGCTTAAAACAAAAATCTAATTTTAAATCTTTGATTGGTTTGAAATGTATGTGCCAAAATTAGAATATGTTTTAATGATTGGAGTTGCACTGAGTGGAAAGACCACTTACATTAAGGCAAATTTTGATCATGAACGTATAGCATTATCATTTTTTGATAATAATAGAAAAAAGGAACTTGAATACATCGAAGAATGTCTCAAAGCAGGAAAAAATGTTGTAATTGATGACACAAATCTAACTGCCTCTATACGAAAACAACACATAGATCTTGCAAAGAAATACAATGCCAAAGTAAGAGGAATCCTGATGAATACTTCAAGGGGATTGCTTGAAAAAAGACAAAAAAGCAGACATGATCCTTTTCCACTGACTGTAATTTACAAACAACTCAAAGAACTTGAAACACCGGTAATTGATGAAGGATTTGATGAGTTAATTATTAAAAAAGACTATGAACAACCTAAAGGCACCTAAAATTTACAACCAAAATTGATTTTTTTCAACATATTAAACTACTAGAAATAATTCATCTAGTATGTGGTAACAAGTAAAACTCGTAAAACAAATGTTGAAGAGTTAAAAAAATTACAAAAAAATGAAAAAATACGAAATGATGCTCGACGTAAAGGCCAAAAAAAGGGAGTAAGCATATCCACTGATAAACCAAAACTAAAAACAGAAAAAACTACCAGACCTGCAAGAAAAAATACCAAAAAACGAGTTTCAGTTAGATAGCTGATTCAATTGCAACTTGAATTATCTCTGATTCTAGAAAAAATGCTTTAAAGTCCTTTGTTACTCCTGAGTAAATTACCCATATTACCGGATTACTTTGCATGAATTTCTTATCTGTCTCTGATGGATATGCCTCAGAATTTGGATGAGAATGAAATATTCCTACAACTTGCATTTTTTTATCTTCTGCAGTTTTGTAGACTTTGAGTAACTCATCATTTGATATTGTAAAATTGACTGGCGATTCTTCAATGTTTTTTGTAAGAAATATCTCTTTTACTGTAGCTTGCTTATCATCTGTGGCGCCAAATAATATGGCACATGACTCGTTTGGTTTCTCATTATCTGCATAATTTGCTAATATCTTTTTTTGAGATTCTGTAATTATTAATTTCAAATCTATTGTACTTCTACAGTACCAACCATCCAAGGATGTAACATGCAAAAGTAATCTATCTTTCCTGGAGAATTAAACGAATACTTGAATGAATCACCAGCTGCCATCATCTCTGAATCAAACTTCCCATCTGCTCCTGTTTCTGCACTACCTGAAGTTACTGTATGCATTGCACTATCTGCATTCTCCCAAACAATAGTTGTTCCAGATTCAATCTGAATTACTTGTGGATCAAAATAGACCTGACCTTCACTTATTATTCCAGCTCCTTGCGGAATTACAACTTTAACATCCTCTTTTGGTTCTTCAATTATTAAAGTTGCAATCATCCAAGGATGTACTATGCACATGTATTCATATTCGCCAGCATCAAGATTGTTTGTATCTAGTGAAAATTTCTCACCAGCATTTATCATATTTGAGTTAAATGTATCACCAAAGTCAACTGAACTTGTAACTGTATGTACTACTGCATCTGCATTAGTCCATTCAACAACATTTCCTTTTGGAACATGTGCTACATCTGGATCATAATCTGGATTTCCTTGAATATCTGATTTTTCCAATATTGTTATTGAATATATTGGCGCTGAAGATACCACCACTTCTTCTTTAGGCTCTTCAATTACAGGCTCGTTTATCATATAAGTATCAGGACTAACCAGCCCAAACGCAAACCACATGATAATTCCAGTGGCAGCTGCCATTCCTACTATGGCTCCTACTGGTTTAGCATATTGGGGCATCTTCATTATTAGATATGATATAATTATTGACGGAAATGCAATTGCCATTAAGAGTCCTGCAAGTGTAATGGTATAGTTTGAAGAGTTCATTGTAAGTCCAAATGTTGCAAAAGATAACACAATTGATATGATTACTAGAGTAGTTGCTTTGGCTCTATTACTAGTAGAGACACCCCCATCTAAGATACCTGCTGCCAAAAAGATCAATCCCACAAACATAGTTAAACCTGTTAGAGCATGCATTCCATCTACAAAGGTATGAGCTATTCCTGAATACGATATTGTCACACCTGCAACTCCAATAGCTGTCAATCCCATGCCTGGCATCATGAGGTCCCAATTACTCATTCAAGCTAGCTGTTAGGATTGTGATACTTATTCCTTTTGAAATACACCAGATCATTAAAGTCGAATAAATTAAATGGCTTCTGATTTGGATATAGTGAGATTGGGCTTTAAGGAAATACTGGAAATATCCAAACCGCGAATTGTTGTACTATTGGTAATTACAGCTGTAACATCGATGTATGCAGCAAATAAACTAATTCCAACTGAAAATCCAATCGAATTAATTCATTATTTGCATATCATTATTGCAGGAGCTTTAGCATCTGCTGGTTCAAGTGCCTTGAACCATTATTATGATAAAGACATTGATCCAAAAATGACTCGAACTAGCACTCGACCAATTCCGTCTGGTAGAATGGCAGCATCTCATGTTCTACTTTATGGAATTGTTGTAAGTTGCATCTCTGTAATTTACGGATTTTTTGCATTAAATCCAGTATCTGCATTTTTTATTGCGTTAGGAATTTTCTCTTACGTAATTATTTACACGGTGTGGCTTAAGCGATTAAACACATCAAATATAGTAATTGGTGGAATTGCTGGTAGCGCTGCAGCTTGGGCTGGTTGGTCTGCTGCAACAGGCAGTATGGATATCTTGGGATTCTTAGTTGGATTTTTGGTATTTGTATGGACACCATCACACTTTTGGTGTCTTGCAATGAAGATTAAAGATGAATATGCACAAGCAAACATTCCAATGTTACCCGTAGTCATTGGAATGCAAAGAACATCAAAGTACATTCTAGGAAATACTTTGATACTACTCCCATACTCGTTGATTCTTCCTGCATTTGGTATGGGAATTGTTTACACTGCAATTGCTGCTATCTCTGGTGGTTTGATGTTAGCATATCATTACAAACTAACAAAGAATCCTACATCTGAATTTGCATGGAAAGCATACAAAGTAACTGCTCCTTATCTTACAATAATTTTTGTTGCAGTTGCATTAGATGCAGCATTTCATTTCCCGTTATTTTA
>CAZQXU010000073.1:0-5752 GCA_964597385.1 uncultured Nitrosopumilaceae archaeon
AATTCTTAGTTACCCCGATAAAAACCATGCTAGGCGTCAATTCAAAGCATTTCAATTAGGAACTAACGCTTATTCCTAATTTGTATCTCTTAAGGTCTATTTTAGTCACGATCTAATGTGTATATGATAATTTCAAATTTATTTAAAGTCTGAATCTTCTGTCCAATCTTTACCGTGTACATTCCATTGGCTACATTTACAGCACTTTTTCACTCCTCTTTGAGCATCAATTTCAATGCAGAAACAATGTTCTCCTTTTCCAGAAGGGTCTTTTAGACATAATTTTTGCATTATTTGAAATTATTTTTTTTATTAATTATCTTATTGGTGTTCAAATGGCTATAATTTTGAATTAGATAAATTATAAATTTACATACACATTTAGGAATAAAATGGATGATACATTTGATCGTGAAAAAGTAGTTGAATGCATGTTTGATCCTGTGACCTCATCCATTATAGCTGAATTAGAAGAGGGTGAAAAGGAATGTTCTTTCTTAGCGGAAAAATCATCTATTTCTGAAAGTGAGGTTTTGGAAAGACTTTCTTACTTAATTGAACAAGGGTTTATTTTTAAAAATTCAATTAATGGAAAATCTATCTTTTCTGCAAATACTGAAAAATTAACTAAAATTGTAGAAAACAGTGATACCTTTAATGCAACAATTGAAGGCTTAGAAAAAATGGATAGCTATCTTAACTAAAAGTTCTCTTGCGATTTTTAATTGCATAAATTGGAACGATAATCATCCCAATTAAACCAATTATGAGAACATATAGAGAAATAAATCCTAATGATTTCTTACCAGCATCTGGTTCTGGTCCTATAACTCCAAAGATCCTAACTTCTTTATCACTTATATTTTCAATAACTAATTTGTATATCCCAGACGTAGCAATTTTGAATTGTCCTTCAAAGTCCTCTTCATTGATTGAGTGTGATTCTATTTCCATATCGGATGGATCTAATATTTTTGCTTTAACTCCTTTAGAATCCATTATTTGAATTGCATAAATTCCATTTTGTGTTTCCTTGTTATCTATCTCAGCTGGAATTGTCAAACTTTCTCCAATCTTAATCTGTCCTTCTCCTTTGATTAAATCCTCAAAAATTACTTGATTTCCATAAAATGATAAAATTATCCCTGTACAGACTATGCCTCCCACAATCACAAAAAGAATACCTGTTTTTTGCATATCTTGCTTCTGATATTCTTTAGTTTAAACCTAATTTTTTTAAATAACTTGAATTCATTCTATGACAAAAAATTAGATTAGGCTAAAAAAGTTAGCCTAGGCTAACTTTTAAATAAACAAATCATGCATGGTGGTTGTACTTGAAATTTAATCGAACGAAGATCATGCTATTGGTGATTTCTGTAGTTTTTGGAATTTCAATAATAATGATTTTTCCCGCAATATCTGAGGCTCAATCTGAACAGAAGACATTTGTTACTCATTCTGGTGCAGTTGTAAGGACATCTGGTGAAGTACTTGATCCACTTTACACTGTATCGTCTGTGGAGTTTGATCCAGATCAATATTTAAGAAATTTTGAGTATGGAAGGTTATCGGTATCTGAAACTGGACAAACAATCCGTGATTATACAATAATTGCAGAGGATGATAAGATTCAAGAAATCTCTCCTGGAATATTTTACAATGTTTGGACTTTTAATGGAACTGTTCCTGGTCCTACAATAAGAGCTACAGAAGGTGACCTTGTTAGAATTCATTTCATAAATAATGGTTCAAAAGAACATACTATACATTTTCATGGAATTCATCCAGCTGGAATGGACGGTGTTTTCGAACCTGTAGGTGGTAATGGCGGCCAATTTATTTATGAATTTGAAGCTGGCCCTGTTGGTGTTCATCCTTATCATTGTCATGTAATGCCGCTTGAAGAACACATAGTTCATGGTCTTTATGGTGTCTTCATTGTTGATCCTAAGGAAAAACGTCCATATGCTGATGAAATGGTGATGGTTTTAAATGGATTAGATACTGATTTCGATACTGAAAATAATTTTTATGCTGTAAATACTATTCCTTTTTACTATCAACATCATCCAATTCAAATTAACACCAACGAATTGATTCGAGTTTATGTTGTTAATATGGTGGAATTTGATCCAATAAACAATTTACATCTTCATGGTAATTTGTATAGATATTATCCGACAGGAACTGATCTTGTTCCGTCGTTTTACACTGATATGATAACATTATCACAAACTGAACGTGGCATCATGGAATTTGAATACAAATATCCTGGAAAATATCTGTTTCATGCACATAAAGTAGAATTCTCTGAAAAAGGATGGGTTGGAATATTTCTTGTAAATGATAATCCTGATAAAAATTCTCAGAAGGTAGAATATGGAACTTAATAATAATTCTTCCAAAGGTAAGGTTATTGCTAGTGGCTTAATTCCATTTGCATTTGTTATCATTATGATGATTTACATATTTGGACCTGGTGCTGATTTGTTAGATTTAGGAGTACCCTTACCTGAAATAACTATAGAAAAAGTAGATTTTCATGATTCTGAAATTCAAGCAACTGTAAGAAACACTGGACCAATTCCGGTTGAGATAGCAATGGCAGATGTAAATGATAGAATTCAACCTGCTGCAGTAGAGCCTGATAGATTTCTAGAACGATTTGAGTCTGCTTTGGTTAGAATTCCATTTGAATGGAATGAAGCTGAACCTTACATCATTGGTATTACTATAGGTGATGGCACAAGATTTGAAAAAGAAATAGAAGCAGCAGCTCCAGTATTAGAACCCACTCTGGATCTTGCAATCTTTTTTGCAATAATTGGAACTTATGTTGGAATAATACCTGTAATGATAGGATTACTTTGGCTTCCTTTCATTAAGAAAATTAGCAAACAAAAATTTCATTTCTTTTTGGCATTAACAGCAGGATTATTGTTTTTCTTGGCAATTGATTCAATTGAAGAGGCAGTAGAAGTATCAAATGAAAATCTAGCAGGAAGCTTCAATGGATTTTTGCTCATTGCAACAGTAATCGTATTGTCTTTTCTGGGATTATTTTATTCAGGAAACAAACTTGTTTCAAAAGCTAATTCTTCAAAGCTTGCAAAACCTGTTGCAATTGCATTAATGATATCAATTGGAATTGGATTACATAATTTTGGAGAAGGATTAGCAATTGGTGCATCAGTAGGTTTAGGTTCTGTTGCATTTAGTACATTTTTGATTGTAGGTTTTGCTTTGCACAATACTACTGAAGGAATTGCAATTGCAGCCCCAATGTCTAGAGAAAAATTAATGATTGGAAAACTAGCCGCTATGGGAATGATTGCAGGTACTCCAGCTATTTTTGGTGCATGGCTTGGTGGTTTTGTATATTCTCCATTTACATCAATAATCTTTCTTTCAATAGGTGCAGGCGCAATTTTTCAAGTGATTATAGTCATTTTAAAATGGATTAGAGATGAGGGCGACAATACTCTTTCTAATGCTTTTATAACCTCTGGGTTTGCCATAGGTATGCTAGTTATGTACTTAACAAGCATCCTGGTCTAAATTGGTTCTGGGTGTATTGTAATTACTGCATTTTTAATCTGAGTTCTTATGACATGTTCTATTTCAGATGTCATGTCGTGAACTTTTTCAATAGATAATTCTTTGTCAAATGAACAATCAATATCTATTTTAAGAATATTTTCAAAATTTAAAGAAACTATTCGTCCTATTTTTTTAATTACAGTGTATTGTTCTAAAATTTCTCTTATCTTCTCTTCTGTAATCTTATCTTCTACGTTCAAATTTTTTGGAACTGTAAGAAATGGTTCAAGATGAATAGTTACATGTTCAATTTCAGGAATGTTTTCTTGAATTTTTTGTTCTATCTCCTCTGATATTTTATGAGCTAAATCAAGGTTGATTTCATTATCTACCATGACGTGTAAATTTGAATACGTTTTTCCTTTTGTCTTATGAGATATGATATTATGAACTTCCTTAACTCCCTCTACACTTTTTGCTATGTCGTTAATTTTTGCATTTAGTGGCACATCTTTCCAATTTGGCTCAAAATGAATAGTGATTGCAGCGTTAGGCAATTTCTTTTTAATATTATTTTCGACCTCATTGCTAATTTCATGTGCACTATCAAAACTTGTATCGCCCCTTAGAGATATTGTGACATCTGTAAAAATCACATCTCCTGATTTTCTCATTAAAATTGCTCCAGCTTCTATTACTCCTTCTGTATTCAAGACAATTTCTTTTACTTTTTTTACAAGTTCTGGTGATATGATATCCGTTAAATCTAATGCAGTTCTATGAATCAATTTCAAACTAAGTATTACCAAAACAACTCCAAGAATTAATGCGGCAATAAAGTCTCCATTATAGAAGCCATATACAACAAACACAATTCCTGCTATTGCAATTATTGTTGAGCCTAGATCCATAAATGCATGATAGAAATCAGCTTTGAGAGTAACACCTCCAATTTTTTTAATTGATCTTCGAAGAAGAACTATTCTGAAAATATCAATTCCAATTGTGTATAATCCCCCAATAATTGCAAACATACCCGGTAACGTATCATGAACTGGATTCTGTAATCTGTGAATTGATTCATAAATGAAAAATATTGCTATGAGAAAAATAGCAATTCCGCCAACAAGTCCTCCAAGCGATTCAATTTTTCCATGACCATAGGTATGCTCTTCATCGGGAGGTTTTATTGCATATCTAGCCGCTAAAAGTAGTATTACTGTAACAACACTATCTAATAGGGCATGAATGCTGTCTGTAATAAGACCAAGACTATTAGAAATTATACCAAAAACTAATTCCACTACAAATGCTGAAAAAATGGCTACTAATGAAATCTGTAAAACCTTTGTTCTTTGTTCCAACATTTCTACCTCTTTGTAATCCTCTCATGTATTACAAGTATTCTAAATACAATTCATACGACAAGATTATTTGTGATAAATGCTGTTTTTCTTTATGATTAGTCGTAAGTATGTAATTTTATTTGGTATTTTTTCATCAATACTGTTAATTCCAATTATTAGTGTAGAAGCCTCCAGCAATCCCAATCTGTATGTTTCAGCTGAAAATTCTCAATTTAACAATCGTTTTTCTGGCTCAATGGTAGTGGAAGTAGTAATCCGCGATCCAAATCTTCATGATACTGATCAAGGAAAAGGAGAGCCCAATGTTACACTCAATGGAAAATCATTACGAATGGTACAAGCAACTGATGGTAACTGGTATGCATATTTTGCAAATGTCGATAAAGCTAAAGCAGCTGATTCTACTCAATCTATCACATCTGGTAAAGGTTTAGACTTTGGTGTTTTTTGTAGTAGAGATACAAACTCATCAGTTTTTGGAATATCCCTTAGTGAAACTAGTGGTTTTGCTGTTCCAAGAAGTAATGGTCTGTCTGGTTTTACAAATGGGGTTTCGTCATTTAATCAGTGTACTGGAACACCAACAAGCTCTATGAATCTTAATAATGTTGTAAGAAATCCTCAGTCAATTAATACCAACTCAAATATTCCTACTGGTCAAATTGGATTGAATTCTAATGCATGGCCTTTAATTCAACTCTTCTCTTTTAGTGATGTACAAATTCAATACAACGCTGGTGGAAATCCACAAAATGTTTCTCTTGAATACGATGAAAGTTCAAACATATCTCTAAAACTTGATAGATCTCTTTATCCTCAGAATTCACAAGTTTTTCTAACCG
>CAZQXU010000074.1:0-5685 GCA_964597385.1 uncultured Nitrosopumilaceae archaeon
AGTTGGTAATCTGATTAATCTGCCATCTGATCACATCATATCTATGATGGTAGTTGTTGGCAAAAAAGCAAAAGATGCTGCTCCTAGAGGTGGGCAGTTGCCATTATCTGAAGTAGTCTTTGAAAATCATTTTTAATGGTTTGAGAAGGGATATTTTTCATCACATTTGCTACATCTATCATGCATTCCCTTAGCAGGTTTTGTTAATCCACAAAATTCACAATATCGCATAATTCCAAACTCAATTGCCTTTTTGGAGCATCTTGATTGCTCATCTGAGGAATGCCTGTCATTTGATTTGCCACACATTGGACATAGCTCGTCTGAATCAGTCAATGATTGACTCGCTTTATGTGGTATTTTTATTGTTAACTATACAAAACTAACCAGTTTTAAAAAATATTCAAATTATCTTGAATCAATTAATTTGACCAATTTGGACTAAAAAAATTTAAAAAAATTCCGCCCTTCTTATCTTTCTCGTTTGATAAATAATATCATGACATCAAAAAAATGTGAATGTATACTTTGCAGTTTCATAACTAATTCTGTTTCAGACATTGTTCAAATTTATGATTCTGAATAACGTTTAGAGCCAAGAAGAATATCCCCCATCAAGTGTAATTGCGTAAAATCCTTCTTTTGTCAACTCATCAGCTGCAATGTTTCCTCTGTATCCTGAACTACAATACGTGCAGATCTTTTTATCTCGTATATCCTCGATCTGTTTTTTCTTTGCATTGCGAATTGCCAATCCCAAAGGCATGTGAACCGAATCTTCAATTATTCCTCCTTTTAGTTCGTCTATCTCACGAACATCAATTATTACAAAATCATTTTTTTGAGACATCAGTTCTTTTGCTGTAATCTTGTCTGCCATGAATTGTTTTACGAGTACTGCAATTTATTTTTGTTCCAAATGTTTAAGAATATCATGAATTTAGATCATTTATGGTCCAAAGTAAATGTCCTTACTGTAGCTCATTGTTTGAAAACAATGAAGTGTTATCAAAACACATAGACAAAGTGCACAATGCTGCAGAACCCATCTAGTCTTTTTGGGTAAATTATAGATTCACTGTTATAACTCCTACATGCACGGCCAACTTCTTTCATGTAGGGAGATGAATTTGAAAGTTTTTAAAAATTTTAAATCAAACAAAGTAGTAACTATTTTGTGAAACCTCAATCATGTAGAAACTGTGGAAAGGAGTTACATCAAAATCAAAGAGTTTGCCCTAGTTGTGGTAGGGATACGGGTTATGATGATACGGAATAATTTTTGAATCATAATTTTTATCTAAAACATTAAAAACCAATATAGAAAATTATAATTCAGATTATATATGATTAAAGATGATTACCCGTATGGTGAGAACCCCTATTTGGATTGCAATTGTAATTGGTGTTTTCTTTGTAGGAATTGGTGTAAGTTATGCACATTTTGCAAATACATATGATCCAATGTCTATGAAATTTCAAAATCAAGAATTGTTTAATCAAATGATGTCAAATAATCCAAAGATGTCCCAACAGTGGATGGATTCAGACATGATGAATCAACAACAAATGATGAATGATCCGCATTTCAGGCAACAAATGTTTCAACAAATGATGCAAAATCCTGACGACATGATGGAATGGATGACAAAAGATCCAAAACATGTTGAACAGATGTCAAAGATAATGAAAGAAGATCATATGTTTATGTCAAAAATGATGTCTGCCATGATGAATGATCCTGATTTGAGGTTACAAATGATGGGCCACATGTCAGAAAATCCTGAAGCATTCAAAGAAATGATGAACATGATGGGTTCAAACATGACAAATCACATGGGTTCTGGAACGAGTCCGCAGATGATGCATCCATAAAAATAATTTTAATTTTTCAATACAATTCAAAGCATGCCACAAACTAGAAAGTATTTACAAATATTTCTAGACCTATACTAAATCATGCAACCTGCAAGTCCGACCAAAGACCTAGTCAGTTATACATGGATAGAAGGCCCAAACCCCCTTCTATCTATGTCTACATTGACGGAATTTAGATTTTTTAGAAGGATGGTGAAAAAATGAAATTAAAATACAAGAAAACCAAATTTGGAATATGGCCTGAATAACGCATTGAATAATTCCTTAAACGATTTATCATGCAAGTTATTCAATCAATATTGCTGGTTTGAATGGTCTTGCATGTTTTGCCTTTACTTTAGGGTCATAGATGTTATCATCTGATTCTGAGAAAACATCAATGTCTACTCCAAACTCCTTCTTTCCAATGTCAGTTAATTCGGTTACCAAGAATTTTTTTTCATCGAATTCTTTTGATTCTAGTTTCATCTGTCTAATTTCCGTAGGTTCTGATAAAATATCCTTGATCGTCTTTTGTACAAAGTCTGGTATTTTTTTAACATCTGATGTTTCTGGATTTGCAATTAATTCTTTCATTATAATTCCCATATTAGTTTGTCCAGAAGTAACTTTTTCTAAAATAGAATGATATACTTTGGATTTGAAAGAATCAGCAGTATAGATTGTAATCTTTTTTGGAGTGATCTTTGTTACCTTGAGAATATTTGAAATATCATCAATTAGTAATTTTAACAACTCTTCGGACTGTATTGCAGATGCATTGATGCTGTCTTCAGAATATTTTGGCCATTGAGAAGTTGATGCTAGATTAGTATGGCCAAGTTTTTCCCATATCTCTTCAGATATGTGTGGTGCAAACGGTGATAGCATTGCAACACGTACTGAATTAATCTGATGTAATATTCCTGAAATGTTTGTTCTGTTTTTTGCGTTTACTCTTTTTGTGTACCAGCTAAGATCCGATTCAAATGAAAATAAGATATCATGTAATGCCTCTCTTAATCTCATTTTTTCAATAGATGTGGTAACTTGAGAGACCATGCTTTGGGTTTTGGATAAAATCCACTTGTCTTCAGCCTCCAAATTATCAATTTTTTCTGCTTTTAGCCTCGAACATTCGTTGTATAATGATTCTAGCTTGTTTTGAATGCCAGAGACTGACTCCATGTTAAAATCCGCATCTTGGAGTAATTCAGCTGAAATGATTATGGCTAATCTAATTGGGTCTGCCCCATAATCCTGAATTGCTTTTCGTAATGGAATGATGTTTCCCATACTCTTTGACATCTTTGAGCCGTTCATCAATACAGAACCATTGACTACAATTTCTTTTGGCCAGTTGCTCTCAGGAAATATTGCAACATGATTTAAAACAAAAAATGTCAAGTGATTTGGAACAAGGTCACGTCCTGAATGTCTTGAATCAACTGGATAAAAGTAATCAAACTCTTTTTTGATTTGATTAATCATATCAACTGTTAAATCTGTAATTGAAGATATTTTGTTTGCATCACCTTTGCCCAAGAAAATATAGTCAAAGAATTCTGGAGCTAATTTTTCAGCCTTCAATGTTCCATCATTTACAAATTTTGAAATCGTATAGTATGCCATGTATATTACAGAATCTGATAGACTTTCTACAATCCAGTCTTTATCCCATGGCAGTTTAGTTCCTAATCCATGTTGTCTTGCACAAGCTCGTTCTCGTAGCCAACCGATCACATAGTTAAACTCTGATCTAATCTCTTGTGGTAAAATATTCATCTCATCAAAACATTTGGTAGCTAGTTCCTTCCAGTCTTTATCCCCATAGTTTAGAAACCACTGATTATTGAGAACCTTGACAACACATTCAGCTCCACATCTGCATCTTACAGGAGTGTTTGTTAGCTCTAGTAAAATATCGGCATGTTTGTTTTTGATTAACCATTCCTTAATTGTATCTTTTGCATATGCTACTTTGATTCCAGCAAATTGTTCTGTGTTTTGTTTTAGTTTTCCACCATAGAACTCTTTTCCATAAACTTCCTTTGTTGCATCTTCCAGTTTTGGATCACTTTGGTTTACAACACCGAATTTCTCCACTGCTTCTTTTGCAGGATTATCGCCAAATCCTTCAGTCTGAATTATTGAGATTGGGGTAATTTTGGCTACTTTTGAGGCTAATTCATGCTCAATTTTTGATTTTTTGAGGTCTTCTAATGCCTGATAGTCAAATGGCGCATGGGCTGGAACTGACATTACCATTCCAGTACCTGTACCGCTTTCAACAAAACTTGCTTGAAGCATTAGGATTGATTCGTTTCTATGTGGGACAATAACTGACTTTCCAATTAGTTCTGCACCTTTTATCTCGCCATCATATGTGATTTTTTTATCCAAAAATTCTAACTTGTATGCACATTCCTTGCTTACAATCCATTTTTCATTATCCACTGTAATTTTTTTGTAAACGATTTCTGGATTAACCCAAAGATTAACAACACCAAAGATTGTTTCAGGTCGCAGTGTTGCAGTTGGGATGATGTAATCTTCATACTTGAATTTAATTAAAATATACTCAGTAAAGTCTGGTTCCACATCTCCCAAAGTATCATGTTGTGATACTGGATTTTGATCCTTTGGACACCAGCCAACTGGGTGTGAACCTTGAATGATTAGTTTTTTCTCCTTTAGTGTTTTGATTTGCCACTCGATAAATTTACTATACACTGGATCAATTGTTGTAAACTCTCGTCTCCAGTCAATAGAATATCCCATCTCAATCATTCCTGTTTTGATTTCTTTATGGAAATAATCTGCAATCTTTACTGGTTCTACAAATGTTTTGATTGATTCTTCAGGTACTCCGTAAAGATTTTTCAAATTCTCAATTATCTCTTTATCTTTTGCCTCAACTCTTTTTGCCATTCCAAGTATTGGAGTTCCAGTGTAATGAAATGCCATTGGAAACAAAACATTGAATCCTTTCATTCTGTAGAATCTTGCATGCACATCAGCTAGTGTGTATGTTCTACCATGTCCAATGTGTTGAGGTGAGTTTGGATAAGGATATGCAACTGTTATGAATTTTTTTTCCTTTTCACTAGGATCTGTTTCAAAGTCTTTAGAGTCATTCCATCTCTTTCTCCACTTTGATTCGATCTCATTCCATCTTATTTCCATAGTGTCATCCTAAAATCATTGATTTTGCTTTGGCTATTGCGTCGTTTATTTTAGATATGTCTTTTCCTCCACCCTGGGCAAATTTAGCGTCTCCACCGCCTGCTCCGCCTAGTATTTCAGCCACGGATTTGGCGATAATTCCTGCATTTTTGCTCTTTGAGGCTTCATCTCCTGAATATGCTATTACTCGAATTGTTGGACCCGATTCAAAAATTCCAACATATGCAGAATTTGGATTGTCTTTGACTAGTTTTTTGCCAAAGTTCATGTGGAAAAATTCGTCGTATTGGTTTGAATTTGTAAAGCATGATTTTATTTTATTTACATTAATTTCAATTTCATCTATAACTCCACTGCTTGTTTGAGATGCAACTTGCTCTAGCAAAATGGGGATCTTTTCTTTTGCCTTTTGTTTTTCTTCATCTCGTTGTTTGTCTTTGATCTCTTTTTGTTTTTCTTCTTGTATTTTTTTTACGTTTTCAATCTCTTGTTGTTTTGCATATTCTTTAGCAGTAGGACCAGAGACAAATTCCAATCTAACAACACCGTCTTGAATTCGTTTAGTCTTTGTAATTTTGATTAATTCTACTTCTTTTGTCTTTTTGACATGTGTTCCACCACAAGCTTCAACATCAAAGTCTT
>CAZQXU010000075.1:0-5665 GCA_964597385.1 uncultured Nitrosopumilaceae archaeon
TTACTGCAAATACTCCAATAGCTATCATCATGTTCTTTCTTTTCTCAGAAGAGCGCTTTGTAGCATAATTTTCACGCTTTTCTTCACGTTCTCTTCTCTCTTTTCTTCCCATGATTAATCATAAATCAAAAATTTACCCTAATTAACTGTTCGATGAAAAGTTTGTTCTTGTATTTGTATTGAAATTAAATTTTCTCAAAAACAGAAATGATTCAATTGTACTATTTTATACCTAAAAATGACGAATCTAAAGTAATCTGAATTTCTTATGTTCATTTTACGTGGTTGTTATTGTTCATTAATTATGTTGAGAGTCATACTAGTTTTAATGTGAGGTAATTTTCTAATGCCCTTTGTGATTATGTTTTCTAATGTTTTGTTATCTGAGGTTTCTATCTTGCAAATAACATCATAAAATCCAAAAACTACATCTGCTTCTTTTACCTCAGGAATATGGCTGAGATTTTTTAATGTTGGAAATTCTTCTCCTTTATCACAGTGAATTACCACGTATGCTTGAGCATTATTCTGACCTAGCATCATACCGATGAGCTTCTCTGATGCTTGAAATAATTCTCCTGATTCTGATCTGGTTAAAGTAACTGTAGAATGAATTTTTGGCATTTTACGAATCACTTTAGTGACAATTTCTTGAATATTCTGTTCAGTAGGTGATTCTAATTGTATCACAATATCATAAAGACCAAGTGTACCATGAGCCTCTTTTACTCCAGCCACTTTTCTCAATGAGGAGATGACTTCTTTTTCTGAACCCAAGTCACAATTTATCATGACGTATGCTTTTGCCATTTTTAATGATCTTGTCTTTCACGCTTTGGTTTTGAGTGAGCCTTAATCATGTGCTTTTTTGTTCTTTCTGAATCCGTAAATTTCATGTTACAAATTCTACATTCGTTTGTAAATTGAGGATCCTTTTTGAATGCACTTTTCAAACTAGGAATGGTTATTTTTTTTGAAATTTTCGTTTTAAATTCCATACATTCAGCAGAAATTAGTTGTACTAAAACATCACTTAACAATGGTAACTTGGTTTTTTTGCATATGATCAAAAATATGAACAAAAATGCAGAAGCTTATCTCGGAAGAATCCCTCTGACTTAGGCAGTAAATGAAACTACGCATTGCTGATATGCAAATTTATGAATTCTTGGAATTTTCCTTTTGGAGTAGATATGTGCTTCTGCATAAGTCATATTTTTGATCGTCGGTATTTAGATGATGCTTAACAATGTTCATCTACTTTTATTATAAAATTCACAAATTTAACAACATGACAAAAAAAGAAGACAAGGAAGATGAAAACCTTGCTTCTAAAAGAAATGATGATTGGTGGAGGCTAGAAAAATTTCAAATTGGGAGAAAAAAATTTCCTTAGATCATGACTTATCGCTGTAATGGGATATGTGTATTACAAAAATCTTTTAGATTCTCTACTAGAAAATATGAAAATGGGCAAAAAAGATGCTCCTTTTGTTCAATATTTATTAAAACACAAAACTTGCGTTGTATTTGTTGTCATTCTCTTCTTAGAACGAAATCACGTATAAATAAAAACAAAACATATTGAATTTTACATTAACAATGTTAAGTATGTCCTAAATACCTCTATACGATATAATTAATACATGTCATATAGTTTGAAACAAGGGGTTTTCTAGATTTGTTAAATGATGAAAGAAAAGATATTCTAAGTTCAATGGATGAATTTATTGAAAAAATTCAACATCTAAAGGGCATCATGTTAGGCGTTTCCTTATCTGCTCTTATTTTGGCTCCGCTTGCAATAATAATTTCTTTGTACCTATCTACTCACCCGAAATTTTTACTTTTAATAGAACAAGAGGGTGATTTTGGTATTTTGTTGATGGTTACGATTGTGGTGATATTGGTAACGTCTGGAATCTGGTTAGTTGCTGGATTGAGACAGTTTAACTCGCTTAATAAATGGAATAATCGTTACTATAACTATCTAAAGAAAAAAGAACAGCTTGATCAATCTATTTCATCTCAATATGACTTAGATGAAGAGTAAACATCCTATTTTAAATGACTCTTCGGAGAATTTTCCACCTCTTGGAAATAGATTTTCATACGGTTCTATGATCTCATGACAAAAATTCATTCCTTTTTGTGTCACTTTGAAAATTGTAATAGTTCTTTTACCTTCTAAAATTTCTTCTCTCTTGATCAGTTCATTTGATTCTAAATTATCTAAAATTCCCTTGTGTTTTGATATGTTTAATCCACAAAAACTAAACAATGCTGTCTGATTTAACTGTCCATATTCTGAAAGAGTCAGTATTATGTCTTTTATGATGTAAATTCTATCACGATATTTACGAGAATCAGTCATACATTACGTGTATTGGTTTAGTTAATCTAATTTTCTAATGTCTTTTTGAGATGGTTTTCTAGATTGTATTTTGAGTTGGAAATCTTACTTAACAATGTTAATTTAGACTTAATACTGCCGATTCTACAAAAAATACAATTTGATAAAATTACGATGTAATGACTATGGATTTGAGTGTGATTTTGTAGCAGAAGGTGAAATTGCACAAGTAATCGAAGAATTTGGGAAGCATACTGATGAAGAACATGGTATAGACTACTCCAAAGATGCGTTAATGCAAATTATCTTGAGAAAAACATCCTGAGATAAACAACGGTGTTACCCATGATGAAATTTTCAATTACAAAACTAATTGGTATTGGAATTCTTGTAATTGTTGTTGCAGGCGGTTATTATGCATATCAATCCCTTATCCCAGTAAACATAGATTATCCTGTATTCTTAGTTCCAGAAAACATTTTGATTAAAACTGGACAATCCATTGATGGTCATTTCGTATTTAACCATCAATCAAGTAGAGGTGGAAAACAAACCCCTCACCCTGGAATGGCTAGTCCTACATTGAATATTTCAAAAGGCAATCTTGTTTCACTGCATATAATTAATGAAATTAAAAACATACCTGATCAGAAATCAATTCATAATTTTAACATCGATGAATTTAATGTACATTCTAAAGATCTTGGATATTTTGAATCTCAATCAATTACATTTTTGGCAGATAAATCTGGTGAATATGTTTATCATTGCACTCTTCATCCTGAGATGAAAGGACTGTTAATCATCAAATAATATATTGATATTGTCACTTCGTTTTGTTCTTTTTATCCGTGAAACAATAATAAGCTCAAAAAATTCAATTTTATTATGAGTTGCATTTTCTGTGATATTTTATCAGGAGTTAAAGATGCTCATATTCTATATGAGGACTCATCACATGTTGCATTTTTAGATAAATATCCTATAGATGTAGGCCATAGTTTAGTAGTTCCAAAAAAACATCATGAAAGAATCACAGACATGGATTCAAAAGCAGTTGGTGATTTGTTTTCAATTATTCCAAAAATAGCCAATGCAATTTTATCTGCAACTGAAGCTGATGCATTTAGTCTTGGACAAAACAACGGGAGAGCAGCAAAACAAATTATCCCCCATGTACATGTCCACATTATTCCAAGATATAATCACAAAGGAACTATTTGGACAAAACGTTCAATCTCAAATGCAGATGAACTATCCATTCTTGCAAAAAAAATCAAGTCTTTGCTTCCTTAGTATGACCCGGGTTATATCGAAGTATGGCACCAACTTTGCCCAAGCTTGATAACATAGTTCCATGTTCTGCACTTCCTGAAACTACTTCTAATTTACTTCCTGTTTTAGCAGCAAGAAGTTCCAAGTAATCTACTATGTCTTGTTCGTTTGGTTCAACTTCCATTGCGTTGCATGCAGGGCAAGGTTTGCTTGAATATTCTGTCTTTTTTGGAATGACGTCTCTTCTTTCAACAATTGTTTCTTGAATATTCTGACATCTTCTGCATTTTCCTTCAACTCGATTTAAGTTTGTATCATCTGTTATGATCAAAGTTTTTACTACATTATTTTTTAAAAGTTCAATTACATCTTGTAACCCGTATACTCCCAATCCTGAGTGTGAATTTACTTCTCTAAACAAGTCTTCGATTAATTTCTTTTCTTCTACCATTCTGAAATCTGATAAAAGTTCAGCAGACTTTGCAAATGCTTCTCTAATGCCCTCTGCACCTGAATATCCACAATCTAATGTGTTAATGATCATATTCTGTAACCTATACTCTAAATAATTTCCGTTGATAAAATCTTCTTTTGTAGGTCCTGGACCTGAAATTATCAGTCCTTTTACAGGATAAATATCAATGAAATATTCTCTTGTAGTTCCGGCAACTCTATTGTAAAAGTATGAAAGTTCCATCTCTCTTAATTTTTGGAATCTTTTTGCAGATTGCCCTCCTTGTCTATGTTTACCTGCTACTCCCGAGCCTGTCTGTGAAAGTACTTCTATTTTGTCGCCATGTAATAACCCCCAACCTGCATCTTTGGCATCAATAGCTAAGAATCCTATCAAGTTATCATCTTTTAACATGTCCTTTAGAATGTCTACATGAAAATGATCATCACACCTGTAAAGATACTGTTTCAAATCTTTTGGAGGATCAATTTCCCATACCTTTACTACCTCACTACCTAGAGGACCTCCACCTTCAGGTGGTAGTGCTCCGCAAAACATCACAAGCCCTCTATCTGGCGTTTTTTTGAGAAGTTTTAATCTCTGAACTACTTTGCCTAATGAATCTACCACATGTGATCTTGTCAAATCTGATTTGATGTTGTCTGCAGTTCCTTGCTCTTGTTGTAATGTACTGATAATTTCGTGTAGTTGTTTTCCTTTTGGTATGTATACACTAATTAGTTCAGTTCCTCTCCCTGATTTTTGGGATAACTCTTCTAACATTTTTCTAATTTTGTAAAGTTTAACAGAATCTACTTTTTCTATGTTGATCTTTTCCATTTGTTTTTGGTCCCTGTTATGCGAATATTAAGTTTGATTGGCTCAATTCATTATATTCCTGAAATTATAATTCATCAATGGATTTTAAAAAGACTTCAAGTGGTTGATTGCCTCTTATTTTGATTATTTTTTCATCATTAAAAACTAGAAAATATGGGGTGGCATCAACGCCTATCTCTTTTCCAAACTGATGTAATTGATTTACTTTATCCAAATATTTGTGATTATCAAGACACGAGTTGAATTTATCTAAATTCAACTCTACTGTTGTTGCAAATTTATCTAATGAGTTTCGATTAACCCATCCAGTTTTTTCACCTTTCCAGTTCTTGTATAATTCGTTATGATATTGCCAGTATTTTCCTTGGTCCTGAGCACAATACGCTGCCTCTGCAGCCAAAATAGAGTCTTCACCATTTAATGGAAAATCTTTGAATACCATCTTTATTTTTCCAGTATCTATGAAATCTTGTTTAATCGTATTTAATGTGGTTTGATGAAATTTGTAACAAAATGTACATTGATAATCTCCCCACTCTAAAATTGTAATTTTCGCTGATGGGTCTCCTATAATTGGTGAGCCATTATTAATCAGATTTGTCTCAGTTAGTAATTTTTGATTATCTTCTGTTTGTGGATAAAATGCTATGACTGAACCTGCCAAAATTCCAATGACTATTGGAATCAAAAGTACAAATATCCTTTTCATAGATTTGTTGATTTTATTTTCTAGTAAATAGTTT
>CAZQXU010000076.1:0-5661 GCA_964597385.1 uncultured Nitrosopumilaceae archaeon
TTTTTTAGTTTAAGTTTAGATAAAATAATTATCAAACCACTTATCAAAAATTATGCAATACCAGATATGTATATGAAATTAGAACAATCAAAATCATTTACTTTAACGACAACAGATATTTTAGATGTAGTGGTACATGAAAAATAAAAAAGATGTTATTACAATGAAGATCATAATTACATTATTTTTAGTGATTGGAATTATAATGTATCCAGTAACTAGTTTTGCAGAGTCATATGTCAATTTAGATAAAAAGTCATACACAATTGGAGATAAAATTAAAATTTCAGGAAAAGTTGCTTATGAAGAAAATGTACCCATTGTAATTCAGGTTCGCAGTATTTCAGATATTGTTGCAATAAAGCAGTTTTTCCCTTTAAAATCAGGATCATTTTCAACACATATTGATGTAGTCGGTCCTAAATGGTCACAATCAGGATCGTATACCACAATAATTTCTTATGGTGATGAAAAATTCGAAAAGATTTTTAGTTTTTCTATTACCAATACAACTGAAAAAAAGGAATCTGAGCAAACAAGACATACTCAAGAAATAATTCAATCTCAAAAACCCAAATCAAAAATTTCAATATCAGATTTTCCAGATCCCATGCTTTCTCCAAACTATTACATTAACTTGTATAACACTGATTCCAATTTTAAAAAATTATTCGATACTTCATTCCCCGAACATAAGATTCATGAATTAGTAGGGTATAAGTTAACAGATATTCCAGGATTTCCTGATTATAATTTATCCCCACAATATTATGTAGATAGATATTCAAATGAGCCAAGATTTAGAGTGTGGTTTGATTCACAATTTCCTGACAAAACAATTTATGATATTGTAGGAATGTCTGAAACAACTAAACCTACTATGCCTAGCTGGATAAAACAATATGTTCAACTGTGGTCCAGAGGAGAAATAACAGATTCGCAATTCACATCAGGAATTACAGAATTAATTCAAAAAAAGATACTCATACTTAGTGACGACATAATAAAAACAAAGAATTCAGACAACAACATTCCATCATGGTTTAAGAATACTGCAACATGGTATTCAAATGAAACAATTACAGAAGATGATTTCTTACTTGGATTACAATTTCTTATTGAAAAAAAGATAATCACAATTCAAACTTAGGTAATTCACACTAGTTAAAAACAAAAATACTCGAATAATTGAAATGTAACTTTTAATAATCAAATAAAACATAAGAAAATATTGAATTTAAAGATATTATTTCTAAGTGTTACAGTATTTACCTTTGCAGGATTGATATTCTCAACAGCATATGCTGATGTAGTATCACCAAAAAAACAGCTATCGTTTGGGATTGACCTAGAAGATATTTCATGCAAAGAAGGATTCATGCGCGTATATTTATTAGAACATGAAACACCATCATGCATAAAAATTTCATCTGTAAAAAAATTAGTACAGAGATATATGATTTCAGATTTTGATCTAAAGCAGTTTGAAAAGAAAGAAAAAACAACACTTCAAGAAGTTGGTTCTGTTAAAATAGAATCTACTGTTCAATCTCTTTCAAAAACTGGTAAATCACAGATTCCAGTGTATGATGTGATATTCAATGTTTGTTCTATATCACAATCTATTGAATCACCAGTAATTGAACTTAAATCAAATGTCGAAAAAAAACAAATCCAACTTGCAAATAGTATTGAAGCAAAATCATGTCAAATATCGGTAGGACAAATTCAAGCGAGTAATCCAGAAACAATATCAATACAATTAATCAACAAAGGTACAATTTCTCAAAAAATTAATGATTTAACATTAACCATTAATAATTTACAACTTGAGCTTGAAAGTCAAAGAAAAAATCTTTCAGAATTAATTAAGAGTAAATCTGAAAAATCACCTGAAGTAAGCTCAACAATTGAACAGATTTCCAAACTAAGAAAACAGACTAATGATGTACGTGATGAACTTAATTCATATCTATTATCATTGAATCTTACACCTACAACTACTAAAGATACTTTAAAGATACCACCACCAACACCACGAAAAGCATCAGAAGGAATGACTGTTAAAATTATTTCAAAATACGATAATCCAATAAAAAACAATTATGATATTGCATTTGAAGCTTGTTCAGGAAAAGAAATTTTGAGAATACCCATCATTACAGTAAGTTCAGATTTAGAATCAAAGACAACTCAGTTAGGTGATAAAATATCTCCAAACTCTTGTTTGGTTTCTGGAACTAAGATAAGTGCCAGTGATCCAAATACTATCCAAATAAGATACCAGGATAGTGGTGCAAAAGCCCAACAAATAGATGATTTAGACAAAAAACTTGATGAATTAAATAAACAATTCTCAGATGCGAAAAAATCGCTTAATGAGTTAATCAATATCAAACCTCGCCCTACAGACTTTGCGCAAAGAGTAGATAACATATCAGAGAACATCATTAAATTAAGAGATGAAATCTTGCATACAAAGTCACTAAAATATAAAATTTTGAGTACAGAGTAATTTCTTTTTTGAAAAATTAATTCAGATAAAAAAATGAATTTTTATAACAAATTAGATTCGAAGATTACCAGATTTAATATGTTTGAAATTTGATAAATCTAAAATATTTTCTATTTTGATATCTGATTGATATTTAGCGTTTACATATGTCCTGTAATCATTACATGTGCCCTTTTTTAGAATTTTGTCTGTGATTCCGATATACTGTTCAGATTTGGACTGTATTAGAAAAGAAGGTTTTAAGATGGTGGTATCTGCACATGCTTTGAATTTAACTAAAAACTTTTCAGAGTCCGTAGAAATTGAATACAGGATTTTAACATCTGCTTTTTTACCCATTTTATTGTGAGATAATGATTCAAGATTTGAATAATATTTATCAATTTTACTTTTTCCGACAAAATTCCAATCAGAATTTTTGTAAAGTTTTATACAATTGTATATAGATTGTCTGTCCTTATATTTTTCTTGAAATTTCTGATTTCCCATCTCCTTGTATCTAACATACATTTGTTTACACATATTTTCATCAATTTTCACTTCAGCAAAAGATAACGGAATAACAATCGCAGGTAACAATAATAAAAGAATGGAAGAAATACACAATCTGTTGAAATTATCTTTAGTTATCATCAAATCACTTTAGAAAATTTTGAAGAAATAATTATTATCTGAGATAAAACATCATGATCTCTAAGAGATACCTGTGTATAATTGATTTTTTTGGTATTGTGTTTTTTCGTATTTAATTTGCTAAATCAATAGTATTATTGCATAATTATTGGTTTGTGGCATGCCATATACTAACAAAGATTATTTCTTATTCAGATAATGAATTCTATGGCGCGGGGAGAGGGATTTGAACCCACGGGTCATTGCTGACATGGGATTAGCAATCCCACGCCCTACCAAGCTAGGCGATCCCCGCACAGACTGCCTTGAATTAATCTGTAAATAAATTCATTCTTCGCCAAATTGGTGATAGTTAGTCACAATATCATCAAGTTTCATTCTTTTTCCACCCACAATTTTTAGTTCAACATTGATAGATTTGTTGGAAATAGTAATGATATTGTATGTGTTTTCAAATAATCCCCTAACTCTTTCAGATGTAGCAGTTCCAGCATTTACTACCATTAGTTTTCCAAAATTCCACTCCCATGGTCTATGTTTATGACCACATAAAACAAGATCAACTTTAGTATCAAGTATAGTTCTTAAAACATCGCCTGCATCTACTACAGTTAATTGATCAGAACCAGTATCTGGAATTGCTATCAGATGATGATGCATTGCCAAGATCTTTATTTTATCTTTGTATTTTTTCATTGTTCTCTCAAGCCAAAGGTTTTGACGATATCCCACCTCACCTTCGTTTCTATCAGGACGGGCAGTACCAAGTGTTACCAAAACAACATCATCATTTAATTCATTTATTGCTTCAAAGGGGAAAAATTTTTTGAATAACAGATAACCGGTATTTCTATAGTCATGATTTCCGCTAATAGTAATAATTTTTTTAGTGTTAAATTTTTTCAATAATGTCTTACATTCCTCATATTCTTGCATTAATCCCTCATTTGTTAGATCACCAGTAACAACAATAACATCAGGATTAAGTTGATTTACTTCATCAACTAGTTGATCAAATTTATTTTGAAGAAATTGTGAACCCACATGAAGATCAGAAATTTGTACAATTAGCATTTTTCTTAATTTAGTAAATTCCGCTAATAAACTATCTCTATATTATCGTGAAAATAATCTTGATTCAAGGTAGGATTAAATAATAAATACCGCAAGGTTTTCCAGTTTTGAGCAAAAAAGCTGCAGTAATGAGAGGTGATGGTATAGGTCCTGAAGTAGTAGACTCTATGCTTAGAGTTTTAAAAGAATGTAATTCCCAAACAGAAATAATTCTTTGTGAAGCAGGCTCTGAACAATGGGATAAAAATGGAAGAAAAGACAAGTCATACATTCCAGATGCTACAATGAAAACTCTAGAAGAGTCAGATGCTTGTTTTAAAGGACCAACGACTACAATACCAGTACCAGATGCTCCAAGAAGTGTAGCTGTTACATTACGTCAAAAATTTGAATTGTATTCTAACATTAGACCAACAAAAACATATGATAGACTAACACCAAATCGAAAACTAGATTGTGTTTGCTTTAGAGAAGCAACAGAAGGACTCTACACAGGTTTAGAAGTAAAAGTTACAGATGATGCGGCAATTGCAATTAGAAAGATTACCAGACAAGGATGTAGTAGATTTATGAACTCGGCAGTAAAGTGGGCAAACAAATACAATATGAAAAAAATGGTTGCAATCACTAAAAGAAATATTCTAAAACAGACAGATGGGATATTTTGGGATGAAGTGCAAAATTCAATTAAAGGTACAGACATTAAATTATCCGAAATTTATATTGATAACATGGCACAACAAATGGTAGTTGCACCAGAACAATTCAATGGATCAGTCTTGGTAAGTACCAATTTGTTCATGGACATAATATCTGAATTAGCATCGGGACTTGTAGGATCAATTGGATTGATTTATTCTGCAAATATGGGAGATAATTATGCAATGTTTGAAGCAGCTCATGGAAGTGCACCACAGTTTGCAGGACAAAATAAAGTAAATCCAACTGCTACTGTTCTGTCAGGAGCTTGGATGGTAGAATATCTTGGAGAAACAGAAATACGAAATGCAATTTTTGCTGCGACAGAACAAGTGATTAACGAAGGCAAAGTTGTAACATGGGATATTGGAGGTAATGCAAGTACAACACAAATGACGGATGCAATTATATCATATGCAAAACAGAAACTTCGAAAATAAAGAAAACATTATTTTTGTCTGACAGCTTCAACTAGAATTAACTCTTCAAAAAACAATTTCTTTTTGGCAAGAATTCGTGGTTCTAGGCATAATTTTTGTGTATAATCCATTAATTTTTGGTAATTAGAAAGAGACGTAGTTACAAAAAGAAATTTTCCGCCAATTTTGATATTTTTATAAATTGAATCGAATATTTTTTTTGGAATTTCAAAGCCTTCAATTCCTCCATCAGTTGCAGCATCTAGTACTTTATCAGTTGCAAGATATGGAAGATTGCATACAACTAGATCAAATTCTAAA
>CAZQXU010000077.1:0-5645 GCA_964597385.1 uncultured Nitrosopumilaceae archaeon
TAATAAAATTTCTTTATCATTTGATTTTATCCATGAAAACATGTGTCCCATGAATCCAATGTAAAAAGATGGATGTTAAAACTGTTATCTAGATAATAAGTGAAATTTTTAGATCTACAAATATTTTCCGAGTTAATATATTAAAAATAATTAAAATATGATCGTTAATTTTGTTCAGTTTTTGTATGTGAAGCAATTCTTTCATCGGTTGGGCGGTGTTTGCCAGTAACAATGTAATTAATTGCATCACTCATGAATACCGCATGATCACCAATTCGTTCCAAATATCTCAACAATAGGGCTTCAGCAAGAGCACATCTAGTATTAGTAGATTCTATAAGTTTTGGTAATCTTTCACGATAAATTCGATCAATGAATTTTTCGTCTTCTCTAATTTCAATAGCTTTTCGTATATCCAATTCAGCAAAGGATAAAACAGCTTCTTTGATCATGTGTTTAACTTTTTTTGTAGATTCAACAAGTGATGCATTGGTGCATTCAGATACATCGCCAAATAAATCACGAACAAGAGTGATATCATAAGCATACCTTCCAAATCTAGAAAATGCGTATGAAATTTCTGTAGATGAACGAATTAGTCTAAAATCATCTGCAACAGGTTGATATTTTAATAGCATATCAAATGTGAGATCTTCTACTTCATAGTATTTTACACGTATAGAATCAGATAATTTGAGAACCTGATCTTTTGTATTTGTCCCTGTCAGATACGAATCAATAGCCAAAGAGATGGATTCAATTACCATATCTCCCATTTCAGACATGATAAATGACAACTTGTGCAGTGATGGATCTATTAAACGAGTCATTTAACCAAAATGTCCTTGCACATATTTTGCAGTTAGTTCATCTTTAGGATCTGTAAACAGTTTCTTTGTTTCACGAAATTCTATTAGATCACCTAGATACATGAATCCAGTATAATCTGAAACACGTATTGCTTGTTGCATATTATGAGTTACAATGATAATTGCATAGTCTTTTTTTAATTCTGTAATTGTTTCTTCAATTTTTTGAGTGGCAATTGGGTCAAGTGCTGATGCTGGTTCATCCATCAATAGCACTTCAGGTTGTATTGCAAGTGCTCGAGCAATACAAAGACGTTGTTGTTGACCGCCAGATAATTCAATTGCAGATTTTTTTAGATCATTTTTTACTTCATCCCAAAGATAAGCCATCTTCAAAGAATCCTCAACAATTTCATCTAGAATTCTTTTATCACGAATTCCATTTAATCGGAGTCCTGCAGTTACATTATCAAAAATAGACATTGTGGGAAATGGATTTGGTTTTTGGAAAACCATTCCAACTTTTCTTCGATGATAAATTGGATCAATATCTTTTGAATAAAGATCAATATCGTCAATCATAACTTTACCTGTAACTTTAGCGTTTTTTGTCATATCGTGCATTCTGTTCAAACATCGAAGAAATGTAGTTTTTCCACAACCAGATGGACCAATCAATGCCGTAACAGATTTTTCTTTGAATTTCATTGTGACGTTTTTTACTGCTTCTATACCGTCATAACTTACTGTAACATTTTCTGCGATCATTTTGTATTTTGATTCAATAGATTTTGAATCGATATTAGCAAGATTGGATGTCTCCATATCAGTTGGTTTTGTACTCAATGCAGTCATTTTATAGTATTTCTCCTTTGTTTGATTAATTTGCCAAAGAATGAATTTTTTTTATTTGCAAAATAGTATCTGACTCCTAAATTAATTCCAAGTATGATCATAATCAAAACTAATGCAGCCCCCCATCCCTGAAGTTGAGCACTATCATAAGGCAACAGAGAAAGTCGCCATATTCTCAAAGGTAAGGCATCCATCGGAGTATCCATACTGCTAAAGAATTGACTGCTGCCAAGAATTGTCATAATTAATGGAGCTGTCTCACCACCTATTCTAGATACAGATAATAAAATTCCAGTAACCATTCCACTTTTTGCAGCAGAAATTACAATTCTAAACGTAATAATCCATTTTGTAAGTCCCAATGCGGTTCCAGCTTCACGGTAAGTTATAGGGACCATCTTCAAGGACTCTTCAGTAGTTCTTGCAACAATAGGAAACATAATCAAAGATAGGGCAAATGCTCCAGCCCAAACTGAGAAATGACCAAGAACTAAAACAATTATCAAAAATGCAAAGATTCCAAGAATAATAGATGGAAACTCCATAAATACATCATTAAAGAAACGAACTGATCTTGCAAGCTTGTTGTCGCCATATTCAGAAAGAAAAATTCCAGACATCACACCAATTGGAACCCCAATCAAACTAGATAGCCCTATAATTATCAAAGTTCCTTGAATTGCAGGGCCAATGCCTCCTTCTCCAGAACCCACAGAACCAGGAGTTTCAGTTAAAAATTCAATACTAATTGCAGTTATTCCATTTTTGAATACCTCAACTAAGATACTACCTAATGGAATAATTGCAATGATTACACATGAAAAAACAATTATCCGCACAATCTTATCTACAAGTAATCTTTTTGCAACATTTTGTTTGAATAAAGAACGATATTCTTGTCTTCTATTTTGAATTGAACTCAATTATTTATTGCACCTTCTTTTATTTTGAGCATTTTTGTCACAAGCAAATGTGCAATGACATTAATCACAATTGCAATTAATAGAAGAATTAATCCAATCCCAATTAGTGCAGGCATGTGAATAGACGCAGGGGATGCTTCAACGAATTCGTTTGCAATAATACTTGACATGGTTTGACTTGGACCAAATAGCGATGAGGGGATTGCACCAATTCCAGTTGCGTTTCCAATTAGCATTGTGACTGCCATTGTTTCACCTACAGCTCTGCCAAGACCCAAGATAGAAGCTCCTATCAGACCTGTTTTTGAATATGGAAATATTGCAAGTTTGAACATCTCCCATTTTGTTGCACCAAGCATGTAAGCAGCTTCTTTTTGTTGTTGAGGAACTGCCTTCATTATTTCACGAGATACTGCTGAAACAGTTGGGATTATCATGATTGCAAGTATAACACTTGCAGTTAGAATGTCCAATCCATATGGATTACCAGAAAATAACCAAATATTATCTCCAAATGCATTATGTATTGGAGTTTCAAACCAATCTCTAAAATATATTCTAAAAACAAATAACCCCCATAGACCATAAATTACACTGGGAACTGCAGCTAAAAGTTCTACTAAAAAGCCTAGTGGTGCACCAATTTTTGGCGGTGCATCTGAAATAAACATTGCAATTCCAATACTTAGAGGAACTCCTATCATCATTGCAATTGCAGATGTGGTCAGAGTGCCCAAAATATATGGCAAAGCACCAAACGATTCTCTTCCCTCAACTGCGTTCCAATCAGTTTTTGTGATAAATGACAGTCCTTCCTCTTCCCAAACAGGATATGACTCTGAGACTAGTTGGAATGCAATCAATACCACTACCACCAAAACATATGTTCCAGCAGCTGTAGCTCCGATCTTGAATATTTTATCTGAGATCACTTTTCTTTTTTTTAAATTCAGATTTACCTTATTCACGCTGTTTTGATGTAAAATTTACATATCTAACATATCACCATACTTTACAGGATGATCATAATTCTATATAGTTCGTAAACTAAATTGTAATTAGGAAAAATTCAATAATACAAGCAGTGAAAACAACTGAAAACACTAAACAAACAAGAAAAATACAATTGAGTGGCGGTTCCACATACATAATATCATTACCAAAAGAATGGGTCGAGGAATTAAAAATCAAAGTCGGGGAAAATGTGACTGTAGTAAAAAACTCAAATGAATCATTAACACTATTTCCAAGAGAACACAGTAATGACAAAAATGAAACTGTAGCGATCATAAACTCCAGTCAAAAGGATTCGGGAGAATCAGTTAAACGAAAAATTATTGCAGCATATCTTGCAGGATACAAAACTATTCGGATAAAGACCAAAGGAATGAAAATCCCTACAGAACATTCCAGAAGCGTACGTGATCTAGTTCATTCATCTATGATAGGTACAGAGATTGTGGAATCCAGTTCCGATGCAATAACTATTCAGATTTTAACTAGATTACCAGAATTATCATTTGAATCTGCATTAAAAAGAATGTATCTAATGGCAACTAACATGATAAAAGAATCAATAGAAGCATTAGAAGAAATGGACATTCCACATGCAGATGAAATTGTCAACATGGATGACGAGGTCGATAGATTTGGGCTATACATGCGACGAAATTTAGTCTTGGCAATTGAAAATCAAAGTGTACTTGAGGATATGGGATTAAAACGACCATCAGACTGTCTTGAATATAGAACCATAGTAAGCAAAATAGAAAGAATAGGAGATCACGCAAGTCTAATTGCAAAGAGAATTAAATTTGTTGAAGATGAAATTGATTCAAAAATTGTAATTAAAATTAAAAAATTATCTGAAAAAGCCCTACAAGTTTTTGAAGATGCAATTACTGCGGTTCAAAATCATGATTTTCAAAAAGGGGAAAATGTCACAGAGAGCATAAGTCAAGTGATTAATGAGGAAAAAGAGATAATGGCAAAAATCAAAGATACTGAAAAAAATTCTACGGTAATTAAATTTATTTTAGAAGACTTGAGAAGAATTGTAGAATATTCGGGGGATATTGCAGAAATTGCAATCGATGAGAACATTCAAAGTATTATTTCTAAAGAGTAAAACACATACAAACCGTTTAATAAAAAAAATAAAAAGAATGGAGAAGATTTATTGTTTTACAGTAAATCCAACTCGCCATGAATCTGTATTTCTTAGATCACTGGTGCTTTGATTCTGTGCTTTTTCAGATACATTCATTGCTTCAAAAGAGGGATTTGATGGATGATATCCAGTGCATTCAAAGTTGTAAGTGCCAACTAAGGCAAATCCATTTGCACCCACATATCCTTCTTCAGCATTAAAAGAAGTATCTACATCATAGCTTGCTACACGACATTGATCATAGTTGTATGTTTTGACCAATTTGCCGTTATGCACTATATCCACAACCACTGAAAACAAACCTTGATAGTCTGTACCTGCAGGCCCACGTGTTCTTATTAGATCTACGGCTTTGTACAAAACTGGAGTATCACCAACAACACCTTGCAATTGGAACGAAGGGGTCAGTCGGCTTATTTTTTGGCTAACCTTTGTAACTGTTGAAGATGTTTGTTTGAAGAATGGAAAATTGAGAGTTTCCTTTTCACCATGTGGCAAAGTTATCGTAGCAAATGCCTGAGTCATTCCACCCATCATATAGGGATTGGAGTGTACAGTGTTTTCACTTGGATAATTTTTTGTAGTTAATCCAGCACATGTTACAGTTATGTCTTCAACAATTGCAAATCCACTTTTTCCAGTGTAACCCTCTTCTTTGTCAAATAATGTATCTACTTTGTATTCCTCTACTCTACAATCAGAATATTTGAGCGTTCTAAATGTCTTAGAATCATTTGCAAAATCTACATTGACTTGAAAGTCATCATTGTATAACGATGGCTGACCTGCAACTTTTTTTGCTTTTTCAATTGCATTATCTAACAGCTTATGAGGTTTCACAATTCCTTGAACTGTAAAGCTTGGACGATCCTTTGATTTTTCGTCAAA
>CAZQXU010000078.1:0-5470 GCA_964597385.1 uncultured Nitrosopumilaceae archaeon
TGGAGTTTCTGGTTCATCAGTAAATGGGGAAACCAAAATGTAACCTTCATCTGTTTTACTCATTCTAACTCTAATTTTTCGTGGAGGACTACGTACTCCTTTGGACCAAATAATGTGAGCAAGATCTTCTTCAATTTTAATTTCAGATGTCTTCATGTGATGTCGAGCAAATTCCTTAATCATATTGATAGCTCGTGGTGCACGATGTGTATCCACTGAAAGTAAAACTTTACCTAAATTGATAGTATACACTCTTTCTAGTTCTTGAGACATCTAGCCAACCTCCACATCAGTTGATCTCCAAGCTCTACGCTTTGGATTTGATCTAACGCCTCTTTTAGTTCTAAGAATAATCCAAGCTGGGACAGCTGAAGTCTGTCTAGTCTTTTTTAACAGACGAATTTTTCTTGGAGATGACTTGCGTGCAGCCATATTTTTCAGGCACGAAGAGCTCTTTTTAAATGAATCTCAGGAATTTAGGCGATGTGTAATTTGTTTTAGTATTCTTGCAGAAGCGCCCCAGACAATTTTATTTTGATACTCAAAGGTATACATTTCTTGGATTCTGTTATGACTTGGGTTGTTATCCTTGGCCATTGTTTTCAAAAAAGGATCTAAAGGAATATGAAAAATTTTTTCAACTTCGTTATTTGCTGAAAGTGATGTTATTTCATCAACTATTGAAACAAATGGTAAGATAGTAAAACGAGAGTTAAGAGTTACAACTGGTTCCAGTTGGCCTGTTACTTGTTCTTTTGAAATTCTCAAACCTATTTCTTCTTCAGTCTCACGTAATGCGGTATCTAAAAGATCAGAATCGCTAAAATCAAATTTTCCTCCTGGAAACGAAATTTCTCCAGCATGAAAATTAAGATGTTTTGGTTTTTCAGTCATAACTACAATAGGTTCTTTTCCATAAATCACAACAAGTACAGATGCTAGTTTGTTTGTTCCATTATTCTCTAAAACAGGATTGATTTTACTTGAGAGTAATGATTTCAAAGTTTTCAGATCCATTATTGATGTTTGAATTATCTATTTTATTGAGTTTTTGTTTAAAGGTTTTAACCAAGTTAAATTGGAGATTCTTTGTGGCAACAATCTATGAAATAAATCCACCAAAAATACCAGATGGAGAAATATCAGATGACGAAATAAATTCATCAGTTGAAAAACTCCTACAAAGAGTTTCAGATATTAGTAATTTTTGTAACGGTATACATGTAACAGATTCTGTATTAGGTACTAAACGAGTTTCAGCATTATCTATTGGGAGATTGTTAAAAAGCATTCATCCTAATTTGCAAATTACTATCAGCATGAGAGTTAGAGACAAAGATATGAATCTGATTAAACATCTCACCGAAGAATCAATCAAATTGAAATTAGATGGAATTTTAATTTTAAAAGGAGACCCATCAAAAGAAAATCCAACAGAATCAGGTTTAATTCCAAGCCAAGTTGTAAAGGAATTAAACGAGTTAGGCTATGGAAATAAAATTGATTTTTTCTTGTCATTACCTAGTAACCCCAACTTTGAGAAAATTCAGAAAAAAATTGCTGCCAAACCAAAAGGTTTCATGACACAAGTAATTCACTCTACAGAACAAGTTCAAAGAATTTCTAACGAATTAAGACCAAAGAGATTTAGAATCATTCCATGTGTATTATTACCCTCAGAAAAAAACAGCAATTCAGCAAAGTTTTTGGAATTAGATTGGTCAAATTACAAAGAAAATCCATCTAATTTTATTAAACAAATTCATAATATTTCAGGAGATGTATTGGTTACATCACCAAATGATTTTACATTTGCAAAAGAGACATTAATGAAAATCTAAAGCACAAAATATTGCGATTCTGGATGATGTACCACAATTGCTGCAGTAGATTGTTCAGGAATTATTTGGCCAGATTCAGTTAATGTCATTCCAGATTTTTCTGGTTCAAGTAGTTTCCAAACTAGTTCATGCTGCATTACATCAGGACAACTTGGAAATCCCCAACTGTATCTAAGACCTCCTTTTTCTCCTAGTTTGAATTCAGATTTTATTTTACGATTAATCCACTCGGCTAATGCCTCAGCAACTTCAACTGCCAAACCATGCAAATAGTATGCATCAGTATACTTGTCTTCTTTGTTCCATTTCTCTATAACATCCGAGACTTTGGTCCCAACTGTTACTGCTTGAAATGCAACAATATCATCTTCTCCAAAATAATCAGTAAGACAGAGATGACTAGATTTTGAAGAACGTGGAAAATCAAATACAACACTATCACCTTTTGGAGTATCAACTACAAGTTTTCCATCTTTATTGTGACATTTGAAAAATCCATAAACAATTTCAGGTTCAAATAATTTTTCTCTGATTATTCGAATTTTCCACTCATTTAGTAATATCTCATGATCAGCCTCAGAATCAGACCCAGCTTTACCACGTAATCCCCATGATAATTTGAATAATGATTTTTTATCAATCAATTCCCAAACTTCATTCATTTTGATTTGATCAGATTTCAATCGTATTGGAGTTCCAATAATTGATGGAGTATGCGGCACCACAGGTTTAGTATCACTTTTTGGAAGAGAAGAGGCATCAACAACTGCAGTAGACCTATCTTTCCAATTTTCAAGTTTCTCCTTCCACTTTGCTATGAATTTAGATTTTTCATTTGAAACTAGCGTATCCATAGTTTTCAAACCTTCAAACATGGTATTACAATAAAATACTCCAGATTCGTATATACCATCTTCTTTTGCAATTCTGTTGATATAGTTACTATTGATTGCAGCACCACCGCATAAAATTGGAATATTCATTTTATTTTTTCTTGCATGTTCTACAAAATATTGCATCTGTTTTGATGTAGAAACCAAAAGTGCAGATAATCCTATAGCGTCAGGATTTACTTCATCAATTTTTTCCAAGAATTTCTGCAGTGGAACTTGTTTTCCAAGATCATAAACAGTATAACCATTATTTTGGAAGATTGTTTTAACTAAATTCTTTCCAATATCATGAACATCACCATAAACGGTTCCAAGAACCAATTTACCTTTTGATGTGCCTTCTTCTCTAATCAAATATTTTTCTAACTCTCCTACTGCTGCCTTCATACATTCAGCAGATTTGAGAACAAATGGGAGAATTAATTCTCCTGAACCAAATTTATCACCAACCTCCTTCATAGCAGAGAGTAAATCCTCGTTTAGTGTTTTGATTGCACCATCATGAGTAACTTCAGGAGGTGCATTCAAAGAAAGAACTCCATCATGATCTTCAATAATATCATTTTTACCTATCTTTTCTGCAATAGCAGAAACTACGTCATTTTGTATTCCATCTTTGAGCCTATTTACAATTCTAAAGTTTGCACGTTTTCCAGCTGGCCATGTGGGATCTACATCCTCTTTTTTAGAAGTATCATTTACACGTGAACCTGCTTTCTCAAAGTGAATAATTAATTCAGAAAGGGCATTTGGATGAGTATTAAAAATTAAATCTTCAGCGAGTTTTTTTTCTTTTTCATTAATTTCCCCATAAGGAATTATCTCTTTTGCATTTACAATAGCTGTATCCAATCCATATTTTACTGCATGATACAAAAATACAGAATTGAGAATTTTTCGAGCATATGGTGCTAGTCCAAAACTGATATTACTTAATCCCAAAGTAGTAAAAGAATTTGGAAATTTTGCTTTGACAAGTTTTATTCCTTCCAAAGTATTTTTTCCTGCATCCAAGAATTCGTCTTCCCCAGTAGCAAGTGTAAATGTAAGAACATCAAAAATAAATTGTTCAATTTTTAATCCATATTTTTTTCCTGTTTCATAAAGTAATTCTGCAGTTTCAACTTTCTCCTGAGGAGTTTTTGCCATACCTTTTGGTCCAATACATAATGCAATTGCAGGTAAACCGTATTTCGCCATAATTGGTGCAAGGCGTTTAAATCTACTCCCATCACCTTCAAGATTTATTGAATTAATTATTGGTCTTCCAGGAATTTGTTCCACAGAAGCTTCTATCACATCAGGATCTGTCGAATCAATAACTAGAGGAGCATCAATTTCTAAACTTAATTTTTTTACAAGATTTAACATGAATTGTTTTTCATCAGCTCGTTCAGTAGTTGCAACACAAATATCAAGACAGTGTGCACCGTCTTCTACTTGCGTTCTTGCCAAGTCAATTAATCCATCATAATCATCATTGAGTACAAGCTGTTTTGCTTTTCTAGAACCTTGAGTATTGATTCTCTCACCAATTATCAGAGGCGGAGGTAATTGCTTCAAATCAACTGCTTTTTGTGCTGAGCTAACTCTAGGAATAGTCAATATGATAAATTCTCCTCAGTTTTTCTAAATACTTAACCCTTGACAGAATAAGCTTTTTCGTCAATTACTTTCCGTAGTACCGCAATATGTTCAGGATTTGTCCCACAACAACCTCCAATAATTCGAACTTTTTTGTATTGTTTAAGAAAATCACCTAACAATTCACCCATCTTCTGAGGAGTCATTTTGTAAACTGCTTGCCCACCTTGATTTTCAGGCATGCCAGCATTTGGCACCACAAGTAAATTATGCTCATTTTGCTCGTCAAGCCATCTAACACTTGGAGTCATTTCAGCTGGACCAGTAGAACAATTCAATCCAAAAACATCAATTCCCATATCAGATACAGTGGTATATGCAGCTTGAATATTTGTTCCAAGCAACATTTTTCCATATTGATCTAAAGTAGTATTTGCAATAATCGGAACTTTTTTTCCAGTTTTTTTCATTGCATTATGACATGCCTCAATTACAAGTTTAACTTCCAAAATATCTTGACTTGTTTCAATTAAGAGAGCATCAACTCCTCCAAGAATCAAACCTTCTGCTTGTAATTCAAATGCATTTCTAATTTCACCTAGAGGTTTTTGTCCTAAATCAGGATCATTTGAGCTTGGAAGATAACCAGATGGACCCATTGATCCAATTACATATCGTGGTTTGTCAGTGTATTCTGAACAAACTTCAACTGCTAGTTGTGCTATTTTTTTATTAAATTCTATTGTTTGATCACCAAAACCATATTCATCTAATTTAATTTTATTTGAACCAAATGAATTAGTTTCAATGCAATCAGAACCTGCATCCAAATAATTTTTATGAATTTTTTTTATCCAATCAGGATGAGTAATAACTAAACCATCGTTAAATCCATCTTGATTATTTGGAAAATCTTCAGGTTTAGGATTAAATTTTTGAATCTCTGTTCCCATTGCCCCATCAAAAAGCAATATTCTATTTTGTAATGCAGTAAGAAACGGTTCTTTTTGTGCCAATTCGTTTTTAAAATACCTATGTAGAGTTTAACTCTTTTGAGAAAAATCATCAAAGAATAGGAGGTTAATCCGTATATTGAAATTAGGTGAAATGAAATTTCTAATACATTTATGCAAAACATTCAACTAAACAATC
>CAZQXU010000079.1:0-5357 GCA_964597385.1 uncultured Nitrosopumilaceae archaeon
TCATCACGAAAGGCTCATTAGTAAAATTATTTCTTTGAATTCTAGTTTGAGTAAAGAAGATATTGGAATTACAGTTTCAAAAGAGGCTGATTTCAGCGAATGGTACACACAAGTGGTACTCAAAGCTAAGTTAGCAGATTATGCACCAGTCAAAGGACTAATAGTATTAAGACCAGATGGATATTCAATTTGGGAATCATTAAGAAATACATTTGATGAAAAATTTTTTAAAAAAGGAATTAGAAATGGTTTTCTTCCAATCTTAATTCCAGAATCACTTTTAGGAAAAGAACAAAAACATTTTGCAGGATTTAATCCAGAAGTATTCTGGGTTACACATTCAGGAGAAAACGAGATAGGTGACAGATTAGCACTTAGACCGACTTCAGAAACTTTAGCATATACGATGTATTCAAAATGGATTCAAAGTTGGCGAGATTTACCACTAAAAATTAATTTTTGGAATACAGCATTAAGAGCAGAGATAAAAGCTACAAAACCATTTCTTAGGACTTCAGAATTTTTATGGCAAGAAGGTCACACCGTACATGCAGTTAAAGAAGAAGCTGAAAAAGAAGTTATGAAAATTCTAGAAATTTACAAAAATACAGTTCAAGACGAATTAGCAATTCCAGTGGTAACAGGCAAGAAAAGTGAAAAAGAAAAGTTTGTAGGAGCAGTATACACTACCACTATGGAATCAATAATGCCAGATGGAAAAGCGCTTCAGATGGGAACATCACATTTTCTAGGACAGAACTTTTCAATACCATTTGAAGTAAAATTTTCAGATAAAGATAATGTGGAACAATTTGCATGGCAAACATCATGGGGAGTATCATGGAGACTAATAGGAGCAATGATCATGGTACATGGGGACGATAAAGGACTCGTACTCCCACCAAAAGTGGCGCCAATTCAGATAGTAATTGTTCCAATTTACAAATCAAATGAGGCAAAAAATACCATATTTCCAAAATTAAATGAGATTCGTCAGCAATTAGAATCTAAAAATATTCGAGTTCATGTAGATGATAGAAACGAACTAACACCAGGTTACAAATTCAATGATTGGGAGCTAAAAGGAATCCCATTAAGAATAGAGATTGGTCCAAAAGACATTGAAAAACAACAAATTGTTTTAGCAAAAAGATACAATCGAGAAAAAATAAGCATAGGATTCAACGAAATTGAAAAAATATCCACAATCCTAGAGGAAATACAAAAAGACATGTTAGAAATTGCAAAAGTCAAAGCTAAAGAACATACGATAAATATTTCAGAATATTCAGAATTTAAATCAAAAATAGGAAAGGGTGGATTTTTCAATGCATATTGGTGCGGTAAAACTGAATGTGAAGAAAAAATCAAGGAGGAAACGGGGGCAGACATAAGAGTAATTCCATTTGGCAGTGAAAATACCAATGGAAAATGCATTTACTGTAATGAACAAAGCAAAGAAACACCAATTTTTGCAAGAGGATATTAAAAAATGAAAACTACCACAAATGTGGAAGAAAATAAATCACTTTTAGAACAATTTAAAGAAACAAGAAACAGAACTTTAGAATTAGTGAAAACTCTTGAAAAAGATGATTTCATAGTACAAACTGCATTTTTTACTAGTCCTGTAAAATGGCATGTTGGTCATGTGAGTTGGATCTATGAAGCAATTATGAGTAAGATAAATAACAAGTACGAGTTCTACTCTAAAGAATTTTCAGAATATCTAAACTCTTACTATCAACAATTTGGAGTTCCTCATGACAAAGGTAAAAGAGGAATTATATCAAGACCAACAACTGAACAGATTTTTCAATATTTTAATACGATTAGTCAAAGGGTGAATCATCTTATTGAATCAGATTCGTTAAATGACAACGAAGTAAAATTAATCATAACAGGATTACATCACGAGTGTCAACATCAAGAATTACTAGTGTATGATTTACAACACTTGTTGGCAGAACAATACAGACCAATCAAAAAAAATGAAATACCAAAATCAAAAAATGTTGAACAAAAATCAGTTCAAATTAAAGGTGGAATATACATGATGGGGTATAATGGTAATGAATATTGTTATGATATTGAACTGCCAGAGCATAAAGTGTATCTAGAAAATTATTCAATAGATGTGTTTCCGGTTACCAATGAACAATATCTAAAATTTATTGAGGATGGAGGATATGATACCTACAAACATTGGCTATCTGATGGATGGGAGAAAGTAAAAGAAAATGATTGGAAATCACCGATGTATTGGGAAAAAATTGACGGTCAATGGAAAGTTAGAGATTTTTTAGGAATTAGAAAATTAAATCCAAAAGAGCCAGTCTGCCATGTAAGCTATTATGAAGCAGATGCATATTGCAAATGGGCAGGAAAAAGACTACCAACAGAAGCAGAATGGGAAAAAGCTGCTTGTTGGAATGAAGAAAAACAACAAAAAACAATATTTCCTTGGGGAAATGAGATTCCAACAGAACATAATGCCAATTTATTAGAATCACATTATTGGGGATGTACAGAAATTGGGTCATATCCTAATGGAATAAGTTCATCAGGATGTCATCAAATGATAGGCGATGTCTGGGAATGGACAGCATCCGAGTTTACAGGGTATCCCGGATTCAAATCTGGATTTGATGAATATAATGACAAGTGGTTCACAAATCAAAAAGTATTACGTGGTGGTTCATTTGGAACACCAAAAATGTCTATTCGAGGAAGTTATCGAAATTTTTTCAGATTAGATGAAAGATGGTTATTTTCTGGATTCAGATGTGTTGAAAATAATTAGAGTGAAAAACTTTTCGATACCAAAACCAATGCAAAGTAATTATTTTTGTCCAACCAAATATGTTTAATGTTAAACCCAGTCTTACTCATTAATTCTTTAATTTGAGATAATTTGTATTTGTGTGAGTGCTCAGTATGAATTAACTCATTTTTCTTTAATGTTATTGAAAGATTTGCTTTTTGAATAATAATAAATTGATCTACTAAAGATTTAAGATACATTTCAATTCTTTGTTCATTTTCATTATATCGTGCATAATGAATAAAATTATTTAGATTAAAATCAGCACCTAATTCATCGTTGATTCTCGATAAGACATTAAGATTAAACTGTGCAGTTATTCCTTTAGAATCATTATATGCATTTTCCAAAGTTTCTTTATTTTTTACTAAATCTAAACCAATTAAAAATAAATCATTATTTTTCATAGTGGAGTTAATTTTTTTTAGAAATTGTTTTCCATCTTCAGGAACAAAATTTCCAAAACTAGAACCTAAGAAAATAATTAGATTTTTTTTATTATCATAATTTTTTATAAATTCGAGGCCACCCTCATAGGTATCAATTATTCCAGTGATATACAAATTTTCATAATCTTTTTGGAGTAAAGAGGAACTTTCAGTTAGTATTTCAGAAATATCAATTGGAAAATATTCAATTTTTTCTTGAAATTTATTTAAAATGTCTAAAATCAGCCTTGTTTTAACTGAAGAACCACTACCAAGTTCGACTAATCTAAAAGAATCGTCAACATAGTTAGCAAAACTTTCTTTTAGATTTTTGAGGATGTTAATTTCTGTTCTAGTAGGATAATATTCAGATAAATTACATATTTTTTCAAATAATTCAGAACCTTTTTTATCATAAAAAAATTTAGGGTTAATAAATTTAGAATTTTGAGTTAGGCTAAAAGAAACCTCGTCTGCAAAACTCTTTTCAATTTTAGCAGAATTTGGTTTAAAATACTGCAACTTAGAATCGACTACATATTTTTTATAATTTAGACTGTTTTGAATTGTTTTAGTCAAGTAATAAAACAGACTTTTTTTTACATAAATGCCTTATGACAATTCATCAGGCATGAATCATATTTCTTGATATACTTCTTTATCCAATTCTACACATTGGATGAAATTTTAAGAATAGAAAATTTGAGGAAGTTTTTTATTAAAAAAAGCATCTTTAGAACAAAAACAGTTACAATAAAAGCAGTTGACGATGTATCATTTAGTCTAAAAAAAGGAGAGATATTCGTATTAGCTGGAGAATCAGGATCTGGTAAATCCACAATTGCAAAATTAATTCTCAAATCCATTCAAGCGAATTCTGGAAAAGTAATTTTTGAAAATGAAGAAATCAGGGATGATAAAAAAAGCTTAGAGAAAATTAGAATGAATTGTCAAATGATCCATCAAGATCCATATGATTCAATCAATCCACGAATGAATATTGCAGATATAGTTTCAGAACCCTTGGAAATACATAAAATTGGAAATAAAGAAGACAGAAAAAAAAGAGTCATCGAGGTATTACGCGAAGTAAAACTAGAATCTACTGAAAACATTCTAAAAAAATATCCACATATGCTATCAGGAGGTCAGAGACAGCGAGTGGTACTTGCAAGAGCATTAGCATTAAGACCAAAAATAATCATTGCAGATGAGCCTGTTTCTATGTTAGATGTATCAATTAGAGCTGAGATGCTTGAATTAATGCATGAATTACAAAAAAAATATCAAATTTCATTTGTTTACATTACACATGATTTAGCTACTGCAATGTATTTTGGCCAGAGAATAGGGATTCTATATCTGGGGAAAATTGTAGAGATTGGAGCAATTAATGAGATATTATTAAAACCAAAGCATCCATACACTCAAGCTCTAATTGATGCAATTTCTGAACCAGATCCGGAAAATCTCAATAAAGAAAGAAAAATTAGAATTAATGAACCACTAGACATTGATGTTTATTCAGGTTGTAGATTTAGAGCAAGATGTCCATATGCTATTGAGAAATGCAAAACTGAACCAATTTTAGAAAACATAGAAAAAGATCATTCTGTTGCTTGTTATGTTAATCTAGATTAGGATGTTTTAACTGAAGGCATACGTTTATCTTTGTATGTAACAACATATGATACACCATTTTTTGGATAAACACCATAGATTAGTTTAGCTTTTTGTACAACAGAATCTTTGAGAGAGACCATAATGAATTGACTCTCTTGTGAACGTTCTTCTAAAATTTTAGCGAGTCTTTCAGAGTTTGGTGCATCAAGGTGTGCATCCACCTCATCAAATAAATAAAATGGAGATGGTTTTAATTTTTGAAGTGCCAAGACAAAGACAATTGCAGCAAGAGTTTTTTCACCACCACTAATTGATGTTGATTCTCTTTTTGGTTTATTTGGAAATTGAATCATGTAAGATATTCCAGAATTGAAAATATCATCTTCATTTTGTAATTCAAGCCAAGCATTCCCACCAGTCATTTTACTAAAGATAAGACGTATTTCTTTGTCAACTTTATCAAATGCGTCTAAGAAGGTTTG
>CAZQXU010000080.1:0-5223 GCA_964597385.1 uncultured Nitrosopumilaceae archaeon
TCAAAGCATAAATCAAAACAAGCAAGTCTAGTTTACCCCACAGGATACATGGCAAATTTAGGTGTAATTACAACGATTGCAAAAAAAGGAGATTTGATTTTAAGTGATGAATTGAATCATGCAAGCATAATAGAATCATGTAGGCTATCAGGTGCAAAAATTTTAATTTACAAACATAACGATGTTGAAGATTTAACAAAAAAACTCAAACAACATGGCAAAAACAAATTTGTTATTACGGAGGGAATTTTTAGCATGGATGGAGATTTTTCAAAGTTAAAGGAAGTTACAGATATTGCAGAAAGATCAAACGCAATCACAATATTAGATGATGCACATGGCGATTTTACAGTTGGAACAGACGGTAAAGGAACTCCAAATTATTTCAATGTTTCAAAGAAAATTGACGTATACATCAGTAGTCTCAGCAAGGGGTTGGGATCATTTGGCGGATATGTTTCATCACAAAACAACGTGGTAGATTTATGCATAAATAAATCAAAATCATTCATATACACTTCTGCTCTGCCATCTTTTTTAATTCAATATTCATTAAACAGGATACAAACAAACAGAGAAAAACAACGAAAAAAACTAGAAAAGAACACCAGCATCTTGACAAATGGGTTGAAGCAATTAGGATATCAAATTAATTCAAAGACCCACATAATTCCCATCATTATTGGCAATGAAAAAAAAGCCATGAATTTTGGAGAATTTCTTTTTAAAAAAGGAGTGTTTGCGCAGCCTATTAGGTATCCAACTGTGCCAAAAAACAAAGCTAGGTTAAGAATATCAGTTACAGCGTGGCTATCTAAGAAGAACATTGATGATGCTTTGAATATTTTTGAGCAGGCTCAAAAAAAATTCAACATATGAATAATGTCAGCACACATCCAAAATATTATATCATAACATTGAACAAATTTAAAATGAGGACATACTTCTAATTTTGGAAAAAAAATCAGGCATTAATAATAAAATCATATTTGGATGCATAATTTTTGCACTAGTTTCACTTTACAGTATCAACAGCATAGTAAGCATCGAATATTTTTCAGGATACATCTCATTACCAATTTATGCCATAATTCCTGGATCTCTGATAATTATAGCCATATGGGCGTTATCAAGTGCTAACAAAATAAATGAAATTAGTAAAAAATCTCTTGTTTTCCTAGTTTTATCATTTTGTTTATGGTTTGCAGCAGAACAGACATGGAATTTGTATGAACATGTTTTAGATATTGATCCTTATCCATCTATTGCAGACTTTTTCTATATTACTGCGCCTATTTTGATGTTTATCTCATTAGTAATTTTCTTAAAACCATTACGTGATCACATAAAGAAAAAACACATCGTATTTGCCATCTTAGCATCATCATCAGTTTTAATTCCTATTTTAATAATGACTTTTCAAGCTAATACAGAAACCGAATTTTTTGAAATTTCAGTTGCGCTAATTTATCCAATTGTAGATGCAATTTTATTAATTCCTGCAATATTGGCAATAATTTTATCATTCAAAATTAAACAAAGTTCTTTTTGGGTTTTGATTATAATCGGCATTATAAGTTTCATTATAGCTGATAATCTCTATTTGATTTTAGTAATTGAAGACACGTATTTTGATGGACACCCAATAGATATTTTGTGGTTGATTAGTTACTTGACATGGAATTTTGCAATGTATAAATTAATACAAAATTCCAGAATAAACAAATCCAAAGAACGTCAAAATAATGACGAATCAATAACAACAAAAAATATTGCAACGTATGGAATTAATCTGATACTTGTTTTGATAATTGTCACAACAATCGTAATTTTATTTGCCTTAAACTATTTTTGGAGTATTGAGCAGAGTGGAAATTTCATGATGTTCTTTTCCCTAGTACTCATAACATTGCTAGTAGTATTTTCTAGTATGATCGTAATTCTTAATTCAAAACTAACCCATGCGCTTGATACAAAAAATGTAAAAATTGACAATCTAACAAACGAATTAATTAAAGCAGAAAGATTATCTGCAATCGGAGAACTTGCAGCTAGACTTTCTCACGATTTACGAAATCCGTTAAGTGTGATTAAATCATCAGTAGAGATATCATTAATACGAAATAAAGAGTCACTAACTCAAAAAGATCATGAAAGCATACAACGAATTAACAACGCAATACAGCGAATGACTAATCAGATAGAAGATGTTTTGGATTATGTTAAAACAACAGAACTTGAAAAAAAGCAAATATCGTTAAAATCTTGTATTACAAACATTGTTAATGAATTACAATTAAATAAAATCAACATAAAGATTCCAGATAACGATATAACTGTTTTAGCAGATGAGAGTAAATTAGAAATTGTTTTTTCAAATCTATTAAAAAATGCAATAGATGCGATTGGAGACAATCCTGGAACAATAGAAATCAGATATCATGATGAAGAAAATTATGTACTCATAGACATAATTGATTCAGGTTCAGGAATCAAAGAGGACAACATAGATAAAATTTTTGAGCCACTTTATACAACTAAACAAACAGGTACTGGTTTAGGATTGGTAAGTTGTAAAAATATCATAGAACAACATGGTGGAAAAATATCAGTAAAAAACAATCCAACTACATTTACAATAACATTACCAAAATGAATATCCCATAATCAGTTTAACTAGTTCATCAACATCAATTGGTTTACCGATAATTTTTGTATTTGAATACTGATGAATTTTGTTACGCGTTGTTTGTGATTGATCGGCAGTTATCATTATCACTTTGGCATTTGAATCAATATTTTTAATATGTTCCAAGCCATACATCCCATCAAATTTAGGCATCATCATATCCATCAACACCAAATCAGGCACATATTGAGAAAATTTTTCTGCCGCATCATGTCCATTAACACCCTTTGCTAGAACTTTAACTCCCTTTAATTCAAGAAGATCAGATAAAGCATCACGACTATCTGGATCATCATCAACAACTAAAACGCTAGGCAATAAATTGGATAATTTGATTGTACAATAATAATATTAGTTAAAAAATTTTTGATATTTAATTGAAATTAGATAGTTGGATTAACGAAGCGAGTCAAATCCACCAATTGCAGGAGACCCAATTAGTACGGCAGCTATGACAATAACTCCCAAGACAATACCGACAAGAACTAATCGTTTGTTCATAATTAAACAGATTTAAGCTCAGATAAAAATGAAATGCACTTACAGATTTGGAACAATCCTTTAAAAGAAAAATCACTAAATTAATTCATGGTAGAAGTCACACTTGCAGTGGCAGCATTGGCAGGGTTAGCCTCATTTGTTGCTCCATGCATACTGCCCATGATTCCTGCATTTCTAGCATACATTTCAGGAACTACACTTAACGATCTTAATCAAAATAAAGGAAACAAGACAGTAACAATTAACAGAACAAACATTGTATTGAATTCGGTATTTTTTGTTCTTGGATTTTCAGTTGTTTTTTCTACGTTAGGAGTAATAATTAACAGCATACTAGCAAGTACTGTTGGCGAAGTAATCGAAGTACTCAATCAAGTAGGAGGAATTATTATTGTAAGTTTTGGAATTTTTCTGTTATTGTCTACAAAAATCAATAAACTAAATGTTGAAAAAAAATTCTTACCTAAACGAACTAAAGCAAGTTTTCCACTATCTTTTGTATTCGGATTAGCATTTGCTGCGGGGTGGACCCCATGTGTAGGACCTATCTTGGGAACTATTCTAACTCTTGCAGCAACAACTCCATCAGTTGCTTTCAATTTACTCCTAGTTTACTCTCTAGGATTAGGCATACCATTTATCCTAATGGGGGTGTTTTATTCAAGAGCAAGTAAAATAATAAAAATAATGAGCAGACATTTGAAATTCTACAATATAATTTTAGGCTCATTTATCATACTTTTGGGAATCTTAGTATTTACAAATCAATTAGCATACATTGCTAATTTTCCATTACTAAATGAATTGTTACTTTGGAGTTGACTAGATGAAAGCTGAAATTAAAACTGCAATAATTTTTGGAGTTGTAATAATAGGGATTGTAGGAACAATAAGTGTACTACTATCTTCAATAAATTCAAACATACAGACAACAGATAGTTCGCTTGACCCAAACGTTGTAAGTAATATAGATAAATCAAAATTTAAAAAAGCGCCAAAAATTGTCGGAATTGCAAATTATTTTAACACAACACCTGAAGAATTGACAAATGAAATGAAAGGAAAAGTTGTGTTATATGACATATGGACATATAGTTGCATTAACTGCGTAAGAACTCTTCCATACATTGTTGCATGGAATGAAAAATATGCTGATGAAGGATTATTGATAATAGGAATTCATTCTCCAGAATTTGAATTTGAAAAAATTCCTGAAAACGTAGAAGCTGCAATCATCAAACATGGGATAAAGTATCCTGTTGTGATGGATAACGATATGCAAACATGGAAAGCGTTTGAAAATCGATATTGGCCCAGAAAATACATTGCAGATGATGAAGGATACATAAGATATGATCACATTGGGGAGGGAGATTATAAGGAGACAGAAAAAGTAATTCAGTCATTACTAAAAGAAAGAGCAATAAATTTAGGATTACAAATTAACTCTACTGAAAAACTAGTCGACATTAAAGAGTTTGAACATTCAAGTTTTAGAACACCTGAATTGTACTTTGGATATAAATTTGCTCAAGGAAGAAATCAGTTGGGCAGTAGCGAGGGATTCAATCAAGAAAAAATAGTATCATACTCTGAACCAAATAATATCGAATTACACAAATTTTATCCAATAGGAGAATGGAAAAACCTAGAAGACAGCATGGAATTAGTTTCAAACACTGGTTCAATCAAACTGCATTATAATGCAAAAGAGGTAAACATCGTTACAGCCAATATGGCAAAATTAGAGATACTCCTTGACGGATTGCCCATCTCAAAAGATTATGCAGGTACAGATGTAGATGAAGAGGGAAAAATCACAGTTTCAGGAGCAGGACTGTATAACATTGTAAACAGTGACAAGCCTTCATCGCACATACTAGAGATCAAAATAAGCGAACCTGGATTTCAGATGTATACATTTACGTTTGGATAAGATGTAACCCAAGTCCCTTGTTACTGCGGATACACATTGAACAGTGACAAATTCATTTAAAACAAAAAACTACATCCATAATGGGGAAATGAAGATT
>CAZQXU010000081.1:0-5219 GCA_964597385.1 uncultured Nitrosopumilaceae archaeon
AAAGATATTTTGCTTATCAATATATGACTATAATTTTTTGATTGTGGCATGCCTTACAAAGGATAAATTTTGATTATCGTTTAGAATTTTTAGATTTGTCTTTGTCATCTTTAGATTTGTCTTTGTCATCTTTAGATTTGTCTTTGTCATCGTGCTTTAATGCTTGTTGTGCAAAACCCCATGCTTTTTCAAATCTATCAATTGCTTTGTTAAAATGACCTTTTCCTAATTCTTTTTCTGCAAGTATCATCATATCATTTGCTTTTTGAATAAATTTATCAGACTTCTTTCCAGTTGAATCTTGAGCATCATCTATTGCATTTTGAGCCAATAATCTATCTACATCAACTAAGGTATCAATGATTTCCTGAACACTGCCTAATAATACAGGTGATTCTTTAGATGGTTTTTTATCATCAGATGATTTTCCTAGAATCTTCAATAGATTTTGTACAGCGTCACTTTCTTCTTTGAAGACTTTATCTCCTTTCTTTGGATCTAAGTTTATCTGATCAACCCATAATTTTGAATCAATACTGTTTTTAATATTTTTGATTGCTTTATCGAATTCTTTTTGATTGTTCTTATCTAGTGACTGTGTCTTTAGTTGCTCAAGTTCAGATATGATATTTTCTTTTGTTACTTGAGGTCCGTTTACGTTAACTATTTGAGTTTGAGAATCAGAGTTTCCACTAAAGTCAGTTGCAGTCCAAATGACTAGTGTTTCACCTAGAGGGAATTGAGATGGTGCATTATTAGAAATCACAGGACTTGGATCTACTGCGTCAGTTGCAGTTGCAACTCCAATATCGACTGTTGTTAAAACTCCTTCAAATATTACTTCAGCATTAGGCGGAACTACTAGAAATGGTGCAGTCGTATCTTCTACAATAATCCTAAATGATTCGGTACTGGAATTTCCTGAAGAATCGGATGCAGTGCATTCTACAATGTTTTCACCTAAGGCAAATACAGAGCCACTAATAGGAGTACATACTACTGTAACTAAACCATCAACTGCATCTTGAGCAGTAGGTAGAACATATGTAGCGCTGGCGCCATCAGGTCCTGTTGCTTCTTCAGTAATATCTTGAATCAATATTCCATCAAATACTGGGGGAATGGTATCTAGATCTTTTCCATCACAGTTTTGATCAATTCCATCATTTGCAATCTCTGTAGCTCCTGGAAATATCGTATTGTTATTATCATTGCAATCAAGAGAAGAAGGCGAACCATCACCATCTGCATCAAGTATTGTTTCACCAGCTACAATAGTTATAGAATTTCCATTTACCACTACTGTTACATCAGTTGTTCCATTATTTGTAAACTCAAACAATGTTCCATTAAATGTAATATCATCACCAGCGTTTAGTGTAGTTGTTCCAGAAATATTATTGACATCAGTAAATGTTACATCAACAGATCCAGAAATAACCTGAAGAGTAATACTTCCACAGATAAAATCAACTTCACCTGCAGTAAATGTTAGATTAGAAATTCCACATGCAGATATTGTTGCAGGTCCAGAAGATACAACTTTGATTTTTGAACCAGGTGCATCTGAGATTCTGAGATATTGTGCTCCACTGGTAATTGTACCACTTGAAGTTCCATCACTAAAGGCCAATGAAGCAACTGTTGGTTGTAAATCAATAGCATCAGATATTCCATCATTATCATCATCATCGTCACATGCATCACCTAAGGAGTCAAAGTCTGAATTGATTTGACTGGGATTGAAATTACTAGAACAGTTATCAGAAGAGTCTGGAACCCCATCGCCATCAGCATCTGTCGGAGTGTCACCACCTCCAGAACCTCCGCTTCCAGAATTAGATGCTACATCCCACTCAAATACAGTATCACTAGAACCCCCTATAGGATTTTGTTGAGTATAAATGACTTTAATTTCTGCATAATTTAAGGAGATATTTTCAGTTAGTCGGTCTTCACCACCAGAGCCACCAGTAGAGAGACTAGTAACTAGAACATTTTTCAAGATTATTGTTTCAAATTCTAAAGGTGTACTTCCTACTTTTTGTAAAGTAAGTTTTGCTTCATCAATATGTTGACCATTTGCAACTTTTTGCATTAAGACGGGAGATGACTTGTCAATGTATTTTGTAAAAGATAAATCTTGAAAGTTTGCCTTACCTGCGCCAGCTCCTCCTGAACCTACAACAGTACCAGAATTACTCATGCCCCAACTCCAAGACAGAACATCAATCTCTCCCTTATGTTTATCATCTTGAGATTCACCTTTTATGTCTCCAATTTTTATGAACATGTCAACTGCAGCATCGGCATGTGGAATAGAAATTGTTAGAATTAAAATAGCAAAGAGACTATAAAGTAGAAGAAAGTTCAAGGGTCATCTCACAGATATCTAAGGAGTGTTTTCTTTAATATTCCAATTAAATTCAGTTTTAACGTCAGGAGAGCCATCAGCTTTCTGTGGTGTGTAACTAACTTTTATTTTTCCAAAGTTCAAAGTAATATTTTCAGTTAGTCGGTCTTCACCACCAGAGCCACCAGTAGAGAGACTAGTAACTAGAACATCTTCCATGTGAAAAACTAAAAAATCATAAGACGATGATTTATCAAAACCAGCTTTTCTAACAAATAGATCAGCATCTTCAATGTGAGCCCCATTTGCTGCATGAAGCATTAAGAGTGGAGAAGATTTATCAAGATATTTTGTTACTGACAAATCTTGAAAGTTTGCCTTACCTGCGCCAGCTCCTCCTGAACCTACAACAGTACCAGAATTACTCATGCCCCAACTCCAAGACAGAACATCAATCTCTCCCTTATGTTTATCATCTTGAGATTCACCTTTTATGTCTCCAATTTTTATGAACATGTCAACTGCAGCATCGGCATGTGGAATAGAAAGGGTTCCAAAAATCATTGATGAACCTATAATCATTGTAAGTAAAATTGAAAATTTCATAAAGATTACTTCATACATATCTAAATAAAGATTTGCAAAACCAATAGTGTAATACGATCAATGTTACACGATAAAGCCAAAACAATACATTAAACAATTCTAAAATTTCAGCATTGAATAATAAAGTACTTTTAATAATTTTTGCAGTTTCCGGAACTGCTGCTCTAATTTATGAAATCACCTGGATTCGTCCATTATCATTAGTTTTTGGTACCACAGTTTATGCAGTATCAACAATAATTTCAGCATTCATTTTGGGACTTGCTTTTGGAAGTTGGATTGCAGGTAAATATACAGATAAAATGAAAAATTCTCTAAAAATTTTCGGATTTTTACAGATAGGAATTGGAGTATATGGAGTATTACTATTACCTGTCTTTTCATTATTACCTGAAGTATACTTATTTTTGCACAGTCAGACTTATCCTAATTTTTCACTTTTCATGTTTTTACAGGTTTCAATGGCAATGTCGTTAATTATGATTCCTGCAACGATGATGGGCGCAACTCTTCCACTTTTGTTTAAAGCATATTCCAAAGAATTTGACAAGATTGGTAGAGATGTAGGAAAACTTGATGCATCTAATAGCATAGGTGCAGTAATTGGAACACTAGCTGCAGGATTTTTGATGATTCCATTATTGGGAGTACAAACTACAATAATGATTACGGCAGTAATTAATGTAGGATTAGGAATAATTATTCTAATATTAGGAAAAAATATCAATTACAAGAGATTTGTAATTATCATCATATGTGTAGGATCATTGTTTTTACTATATCCATCTTATGATGTTGAATCTGTTAATCATGGAGTTTTTGCATATCATGGACCTAAATTCAATATTGAAGATTTTAAAAGAATGGAAGAAACACGAGATGTTAAATTTTACAAAGAAAGCATGTATTCTACAATCGTTGTTTATCAATTACCAAATTCTGAAATGAAATTATCCCTTAACGGAAAAATACAATGCTCCACGGATCCAAGAGTAAAGATTGGACTTCATAACTTGGCATTATTTCCTTATGAAATGTTTAAAGAAAATCATGGAGAACCAAAAAATGCCCTAAACATCGGATTAGGGTGTGGGATTACATCAAAGTGGATTGCAGATAAAGTAAAAACAACAACAATAGAAATTGATCCAATAGTTCCTGAGACTACAAAATATTTTGTTGCACCGTTTGAACATAATTTGATTATTGATGATGGAAGAAACTGGATGTTAAAAAATAATGAAAAATTTGACATTATAATTACAGAACCATTTGATCCATTTGTTAACAATGGTGCAATGTACACCTTGGAATACTTTCAGTTGATGGACAAGACTCTATCTGAAAAAGGAGTAGTAGCACAATGGGTTCCGAATTTTGAGTTCAAAGAAGAGGATTTTATGATAATGTACAATACATTTCATCATGTTTATCCATATGTGTATATTTTCCAGATGGAGCCTATGAGTGATGCTCAGTGGGTATTTGTAGGAAGTCACAATCCATTAAATATTCCAGATGATGAAAGTCTATTTTTATACGATCAAGAGGATATAAAAAAGAAAGATACTGTTCTAAATACAGATGATAGACCAGTCTTAGAATTTTCAGTTGCTAGAAATATTTATGATTAATCAGAGTTCACAATATCCAGTAATTTTTGTGCAGCATCATTTTTTGCAGTAATGGTGTTTGTAGTTTTTTCAACTTCCCAAATGTATTCACTTTTTTCTTTAAATGTTTCAAAGGCATAACCTACAATTACATAGTTGTCTCCCTTCTCCTCATCGATATGATTATACCATTCAACTCGATGTGGGTTTGCAACAATTTGATTTATGTCAGGATAATTCTCATACATTCTTGAGTTTAAAATATCAACAATTGTTGCACCTGTGTCATCTGAACCACGATAAAATCTTACAAAGTCATGTGTTTCAAAATCAAATTTTACTTTATCTTCCAGAGAATCCTGAATTGCTTGTAATTCAGGAGGAGTAACTTCATTATCAATTGCAGAGGATTCAAATTCGGGAGCTTTTTCTTCAATAGTATAAGATCCTTGAGTAATAAGTAGTCCAATTATTACGACAATAATTACTGCACCAATTCCTAAAACAATATAATTTTTCAATGTATTTCCAACATGTAGACAGTATAAATTCTATTTTTAATTTAAGTTAAAACTACATTTAGAAAATGATAATGGCGCCGGGAGGGAGATTTGAACTCCCGTTCCCTTGCGAGAACGCGCTTTATG
>CAZQXU010000082.1:0-5183 GCA_964597385.1 uncultured Nitrosopumilaceae archaeon
GTTTTTTATCTTAAAGACAAAAATGTACTTTCTACAAATATTAGATCACTTCTAAATTCTAAAAATATTAATAAAATGAAAATTGAATCCTTTCTTTATCCTATACCTCACGTTACACAAAATGAATCTATCCAGAAAGTAGCAAATATTATGTCACATTATAGAATAAGAGAAGTACCTGTAGTAGATAAAAATCAAATAATCGGTGTTGTGACGTCTAAACAAATTATCAAATTACTATCATCAAAGGATAACAAATGGATTAAAGCTAACCTGATTTATACTAAAAATCCCATAACAATCTCTTCTAGTGAATCTATTAGCAACGCAAAACGAATCATGATTAATAAAAGAATAGATCATTTGCCAGTTTTGAATCAGGGAAAGATTAAACAAGTTCTTACATCCTACCATATACTTCAATCAATTATTCCATCAGAAAAACAAGGACGAAAATCCATGATCCCAAAAACTCTTCATGCATTAGAATCTAATATTGGTAATTTAGGAAGTACTAGAATTCCACAATGTTCTGCTAACGATGATTTAAATAAAATTATCAATTTAATGCTAAAAACAGATACCACATGCTGTCTAGTTAATCTCTGGGATAATCTCCAAGGTATTATCACTTATAGAGATATACTTGTTTTACTAGCATCTAAACTCGAAACTCAAATTCCATTATACATTGTTGGAATGCCTGATGATCAAGAAAATATAGAATTAATTAATTCAAAATTTGCAAAAATTTTAAAAAGATTACAGAATGTATACTCTGAAATACATGAAGCTAGAGTTACAATAAAACAACAAAGAACTGGAAATAAAAAAGAAGGAAAATTTGAAGTAACAGTTATGATTACAATTTCACATCATACTCCATTAATTTTCAAATCAATTGGGTTTGATTTGAGTGAGGTTTTAGAAGACTTGAGCCAAAAATTATTACGAACATTATCTAAACGAGCAAAAAATAGATCTAAAGATAGTATTCGAAAAATTGGATTACCTATATTCTAATTATGAAAATTAGTAAAGTACCATCTAAAGAAAATATTCTCTTAGTGGGATTTCCTAGTAATGGCTTAGTAGGAACATTTGCAATTTCCTATCTAATAGATAACTTAGGTATGAAAGAAATTGGTGAAATTAATCATCCTGATCTTCCTCCAGTGTTATTTGTAGAAAATGGAGAAATATTACCTCCAATTAGAATCTATAAAAAAAATAATATTTTTGTAATAATATCTGTTCTTCCATTTGATCCATATTTAGCATATGATTTTACAGAATCGATATTAAAATATTCTAAAAAAAATGATATTCAAAAAATAATTATTGTAAGTGGAATGGAAGCAATAAGTAAGGATCCTAAAGATTCTAAAATATATGGATTAGTGACACATCAATCTTTAGAACAAGTTTTATACACAAATCAAATTTCTAAATTTTTATCAGGTTCAATTTTTGGGACAGATGCTGCAATGATAACTGTTTTCAGAAAATCAAAAATCCCTGCGTTGTTTTTGTACACTGAATGTCATCCTTTCTTTCCTGATCCAGAAGCTTCTATTCTAGCTATTACGACACTATCTAAAATCTTAAATGTTAAAATGAATACATCTGATATTCAAAAGAAAATGGAACGATTAAGAATACAACATAGAAATCTCATGGAAGAAACAATACACACCTTACAGCAACAACAACTAAAAAATCAACCTAGAATACCACAAATTTATCGATGATATAATGATTAAAAACAACTATGAAGAATTTGAAATTAGAATTATTCCCTCATCAACAAGTCAGTTATTCTACGATGATATTGAATTTCAAATTCTTTCTCCTCTTTCATGTTTAAGAGAATATGAAACACATTGGTTGCTAGAGTTTGATCTTCCTTTAGTAAATAAAAAAGATATTAAAGTTACATTTGATGAAAATTCTATTAATATAGAAGCAAAATTAAAAGAAAAATATTCTGAAGAAAAATTTGGAAAAATTATAGAATATGAATATTTTAAAAAAACTATTACACTTCCAAGTAAGATTAATAATAAAAAAATTTCTGCAAAATTTAAAAATGGTAGATTAAAAATAATAATTCCAAAAAAAGTTTTTATTCATAAAATAGAAATAAAATAATTATTTGAAAAATTTATCTATTTGTTCCCTATACTTGAAAGTTAATCTTCCAAAATCCGCAAAATCTTCCGCTGATGGATACTTCATCCTCATTGCATATTGATTTACAAAAACGGATAATGCGCTACCTATAATTAGATTGTAAACACCATCTGCTAAATTTTGTGAATAGGGAAATGCTATTTTGATAAAAGGAAGATAAGTCTCAGTCTGAGATATCATTAATTTAACATTTTTTTCTACATATTCTTGAACATCTTCTGGAATTGCCATGCTGTTTACTTGTAGCGATTTCTTATAATGTTTTATTAACTCAATCTGTAAATTAGGCCCATTTTATATTCCTATAAACAAATTTTATTCAGATTATTCAATCATTCTTGGTATTTTTTAATCACTACAGAGACATATTTTGAAAATCATGAATAATAATTAAATAGACACATAAATAACCTATTTTCAAATTTTTTTTATGAAAAAAATTGAAGCAATAATCAAGCGTTCAACATATCCTGTAATTATTAATGAACTAAGTAGTATGGGATATTCAATTATTGATAAACGAAATTTAGAAGATAGCAAAATTTTTGATAAACAATCAGGTGCAAAAGCTGGTTCAACTAATGTTAAAGCAATTCCACTTTCCAAAATTGAATTAGTTGTTTTAGAAAAAGATGCAAGACAAGTTATTAATTTAATTTCTAAGAAATCAGGTTTTTCTGAAAATCAAGGAGGAAAAATCTTCATTTCAGAAATGGAAGAAGTGGTAGATATGAATACACTAAGTGCACAACATGATCTTGAATCTGATAAAATCTTTTTCTCTTCCAAACCAAAAACTAAGAGAAGCAGATTAGTTCCACTTCACAAGTTTACATTAATAAAACTTGAAAAAATATATGAAGATAATAAAGAAAAATTACAGTCAGATTATAGAATTAAATCATTTAGTAGTTTTGTTAATTATTGTATTATGGGATATCTTCCAACTATTGAAAAACAGCTAAAACACACTACAATTGTTTATGAAAATAATTTTCATGATTTTTAGTTAAATTGTTTCTTCTCCTTCCTTTCCAGTTCCAATATCTATAGCACGTAATATTGGAGAAACAAAGATCTTTCCAACACTTCCTTTTGTTTTAATAATATTGATAACTTCCTCTTCCTTACTTTCTGGAATAATTACTACTATGACGTATTTTTCACTGAATTGAGGCTGAAATATGGCACTTCCTTTAGATGCATGAATTTCTGCAGGTGGATTTTTTCCTCTACCTCTGACTTTACCCACAGTTAAACCCCCAATCTCAATTTTTCTTAAAGCCTCACTTATCGCCATTACGTCATTATTTCCTAACAGTGCTTCAATTCTTAGCATTTGATATTTCTAAAAGGTTTTTCACAAATAATAGTTTCAGATTTTGATAATCAAGTGATAATCAAATGGTTAGCTAATTTCGTTATTATTATTTAGTTTTAGAACTTGAAAATTAGCATGCCAATAGATACAGGTGATACCGCATGGATGCTTGTAGCTGGAAGTTTAGTTCTTTTAATGATACCTGCCCTTGGACTTTTTGAATCAGGATTATTGAGAAAGAAAAACGCTGTATCTGTTTTTATGCAAATCTTCTTTGGATTAGCTTTACTTAGTGTAATGTGGTTTGTTTTTGGATTTAGTTTATCATTTGGTCCTGATGAATCAGGCGGATTTATTGGAAATATGGATTGGGTATTTCTAAAAGGAGTTCCATGGGATGAAGCGCTTGATTATGCACCAACTATTCCAGGCGTATTGTTTGTAAAATTCCAATTAATGTTTGCTGCAATTACACCATTACTTCTAACTGGTACTATTGCAGAAAGAATGAAATTTAGCTCATTTATCATATTCATAGCTTCTTGGTCTATTCTGATCTACTATCCACTTGTTCATTGGGTATGGGGAGGTGGTTGGTTAGCAGAACTTGGTGTTGTTGATTTTGCAGGTGGAATAGTTATTCATACAAGTGTTGGAATGGGTGCACTAGCTGCAGCTATAGTACTTGGTCGTAGAAGATTCTTTGGTCCTGCAATTGAAATTCCTCATAGTATACCTTTAGCGGTAGTAGGCTCATCACTTCTTTGGTTAGGTTGGTTTGGATTTAATGCAGGTAGTGCATTAGCTTCTGGTTCTCTAGCAGGTAATACTGTTATTGTAACTCACATGGCATCTTCTGTATCTGCACTAATTTGGGTTGGATTATCGTGGATGAGAACAGGTAAACCTTCTGTTGTTGCAGCAGTTAATGGAGCTATTGCAGGTCTTGCAGGAATTACGCCTGCATCAGGATTTGTAAGTGTAGAACATTCTTTCGTTATTGGTATAGCAATTGGTATTGCATCCTATTCTGGAATTATAATCTTCAAAGAGAAACTAAAGATAGATGATGCATTAGACGTTAGTTCAGTTCACGGTGTTGCAGGAATTATTGGTTCTCTTTCAATTGGACTCTTTGCTAGTAAATTAGTTAATCCAGCCGGACCAAATGGACTGCTATTTGGAAATCCTGATCAATTAGGAATTCAAGCAATAGGAGTCGGTGTAGCCGCTGTTCTTGGTTTTTGTGGAACATGGATAATTATGAAAATTTTGGATTTCTTAATAGGAGTTAGAGTATCGCCAGAAGTTGAAGATGCTGGATTAGATATTAGTGAACATGCAGAACGGGCATATGCAGATGAGGAAGAATTCAAGTTAGATATGGATACATATGTAGATGATTTAGAAGATAAAAAAGAATTTTTCTTTAATAAAAAAAAATAAATAAAACGTAATATTTCTAATCTACTTATATACTCATATTTAATTAAAACCATATGAAATCTATTTCATCAAAAAATAAATCTGATATTCAAAAAAAAGAAACAACTCGTAGTATTACTTATCGGCTACCATCTAATCTTGTTCATGAATTAGAAACAGAAGCAATGAATAACAAAATTTCACAAAATGTTTTGGTAAAACAAATTCTTGAAAAATATGTAAA
>CAZQXU010000083.1:0-5167 GCA_964597385.1 uncultured Nitrosopumilaceae archaeon
CCTGGACTGAATGGGGTAACATGATCGGAAATCCTGTGGAAAAATAACTTGTCATTAGATCTTCCAATACTCCAGAAAGGATCATTTTATTTCATAAAAGATGGTATTGGTAATTTTATTTTGGAAGACAAAACCAAACGAGGACTAACAGTAAAAGAGACATCAATTGATGAAAAACTAAATGTTACAGCCGATAAAGGCATGATTCATGACATGGATGGAATTGGACATTGGGTGGCTATTAGATGGTATTTTCCAAAGACTCAATTTAATCTCATTAAAATTTCCGAGTATGCTGAAGCAATGGAAAAAAAGTATACTGAGCTAAGAGAGCTTACTTGTCCTGACGACAGTGACTGATAACCTTTTTAAAGAAATTCAATTCATAAAAACCAGATGTCATTACTTTTAAAAGATCGCGTTTGGTCAATGGAAGCACCAACTGCAAAACGTGGAGTATATCCTCTTCATGGATTCAAACTTGGACTTTATAGATTACCTATTAAACTAGAAGACCCATTAGAGATTAAATCTGTACATGATGGTCTGAAAAAGGCATTTGAAATGGATGCATATGCAGATAGAATTTTTGCAACGTATCGCTGGAAAGAACAAAACATGAAAGATCCTGATGCAAAGGGATACGAAGAAGTAGAATTATCTGTTACTGTTGAAATTGTTAGCGGTGAAGTAGTTGATATTATTTATCAAATTTTCCCAATTGAGAAATTTGGTGATCCGAATTGGGTTAAAGATTATAGAAAAAAGGCAGATCATTTTGCAAAGATGGTCATTGATACTATCTTGCGTAATACTATCTTGGCAGATAAGATGATTTCATATCTTGCAAAAGCTGAAAAACTTAATCATGCTCAAGCAACACAAAGACTGGAAGAACTTACTCCACTTGCAAAAATTGTACTTAATGCTAAACCAAAAGCAACAGAAGCTAATGAAGATGAAATTGAAGAAGATGATGGTGCTGAAATTGAAATTCCAGATGGAGCAAAGCCTGGACCAATTGATGTTGCTTACAAATCAAAGATGAAACCATCTACTCCTTTTGATGCTAATGGATATACAATCAAGACTTGGGGTAGGAAAGGAACTAACAATGGAATTCTTGGTGTATGGGGAGAGTTTGTCTCTGTTGATTATGATATCTGTATTGCCGATGGAGGATGTATAGAGGCATGCCCTGTTGGAGTCTATGAATGGTTTGATACACCTGGAAATCCAGCATCTGATAAAAAACCACTCATGTCAAAAGAACCTGATTGTATCTTTTGTCTTGCATGTGAAGGCGTTTGTCCACCACAAGCAATTAAGATCTTTGAGCAAAAATAAGTAAATTATTTTGCAACTATAAATAGCGACTAAACATTTTGTCAAATTAGAAGATGGTCCTTAATCCATTTAACGTATTTGTTTTTGATCTATTTATCATATCTGCCGTTATTATTACTGCATATACCTGTAACTTTTACTATCTTACATATCTCTCAATAAAACGAAAAGTAAATCATACAACAATAGAAATAGGAACACCAACAATTACCATTCAACTTCCAATCTATAATGAAAAATATGTTGCAAAGAGACTTGTCGATGCAGTTTGTGCAATGGATTATCCAAAAGACAAGATGGTGATTATGGTTCTTGATGATTCAGATGATGATACCGTAGAACTTTTGTTTGATGTTGTAAATACATACAAAAAACAAGGATTTCAAATTGAACACATTAGACGCGGTACAAGAAAAGGATACAAGGCAGGTGCTTTGAAATACGCAATGGAGATTACTGACACTGAATATGTAGCCATCTTTGATGCTGATTTTATTCCACCCAACTGGTTTCTCAAAAAAGCAATACCTCATTTTGTAAAGCCAAACATTGGACTAGTTCAATGTCGTTGGGGTCATGTAAATGAAAATTATTCTGCAATTACACAAGCGCAAGCACTTAGTCTTGATTTTCATTTTCTAATTGAACAAAAAGCAAAAAGCAATTCTAATTTATTTATGAACTTTAATGGAACTGCAGGAATTTGGAGATCTGACTGTATAGCAGATGCAGGAGGTTGGCATACTGCCACACTTGTTGAAGATCTTGATTTGAGCTACAGAGCTCAAATGAAAGGTTGGAAATGTCTTTTCTTGCCAGATATTGTAGTTAACGCTGAACTACCTGCTCAAATGAATGCAGCAAAAAGGCAACAATTCCGATGGGCAAAAGGCTCCATTCAATGTGCCATTAAGTTATTGACAGACATTGCACTAAAACGAAAAATTAGTATCGAAGCAAAAATTCAGGCATTTGTTCAACTAACTCGTCACATTGTTTATCCTTTAATGCTTATTCAATTTCTTACATTGCCTATCCTTTTAGCTTCTAACATGAATCTCTATTTGGTTAGTTTTATTCCAGCTTTGACAATTGCTACATATCTTGCAATGGGTCCAGGTGCATACATTATGATAATTCAAAGTATGTACCATAAATCTTGGAAATCAAAAGTAAAAATTTTGCCAGCATTACTTGTTTACAATGCAGGAATGTCTGTCAATAATAGCGTAGCAGTGTTTGATGCTATCTTTGGAAAGAAAAATGAATTTCTAAGGACTCCTAAATATGGAATTGTTACAAAAAAAGACAACTGGAAAGACAAGTCATATAATTTACCATTTACAAAAACAACTCTTCTTGAGATCTTTTTTGGTGTTTATGGTCTAATGGGAATTTTAATTTCAATTTTCTCAAACAACCCTGTATTTGCTCCGATTATTGGGTTGCAAACCGTAGGATTTTTCTATATTTCTTTTATGAGTCTCTCTCATACAAGTTTTAAAAGAAATAAATCACTCAATGTTCCTGCTTTAACTAAGAAAGAGAAAATGGAAAAAAGAACATATCAATTAGCGATGATTGGAGTACTTGGAATCATAGTCTTTGGAGCGTTTATGTCAATTAACGGCTATCATGCTGATGTTTACCCGCTTGATAGAATACGTGGAAACTTGGACGGTATAATTGGCTCAGCTGATCCACAGGCCATTAAAATTCATTTAACTGCAATTAAACAAGATCTGGCAATTGTTATGGAGAAATTACCTGAAAGTAAAAACCCAGTCTGGGTATTTCCAACAGAATCCACGAACTTCCTCCGAATAGATCGTGATATTGATAATATGCTTGTAACTGCTCAAACACTTACAACCGTTTCTCCTGATAGTGCAGCATTTCAAACTGGCATGACCAACATCGGTGAGCGCTCTTTATCTATTCGTCAAAATATTATGGATGCAACCCCATACATGTTTGTCAGCATTTCTAATATTATATTTAGTACAATGTGGATAGCTGCAATTTTAGGAATATTTGCAATTCTTAAACGAAAGAAAGATCAACTAAATGCATTTGATGAAGTACCAGGCGTTTAAGAAATATTTAATTCTGTTCTAATTTCATCTACTGCTCTAATTCCGTAAATATCTCTGATTTGTTGAATTCTAATTGATTCTTTTAGCAGATCCTTACCAATTGCATTTGATAGAATCGTAAAGATATCACTAAATCTGACTTCCCATTTATCTGCACAATCTAAAATTTTACTTACTGCCCACTGTCTTACTTCATGTGGTAATGGAATCTTTTCTCCAGCTTCTATTGACAATCTATCAAATAAATTAATTATCTCGGCCGTTTGTGTTGCCATATTCTCAAGATCTTTTGAATCTCCATACTTTGATTCTGCATGCATTCTGATGTTTGATTGATATTCTGACAGCTTTAGTAATGCCATCACTTCTTTTGATGACTCGCTAGATGCTTTACTTGTAGTGCTTTTCACTTGTTGCATCTCTTCAAAAATCTTATCTGATTTTTTATGAAACTCTGCAGTTAATGCGTCTTGTCGTTTTAAAATATCTGAGACCGAAGAAATTTTTTCCTCTATTTTGTCTGTCTTTTCAAAAACATTCTTTTTGAAATTTGAAAAATCTTCTTGGACTGATTTTAATCCTTCCCCTACAAATGCTGTAGAATCTGCTCTATGTGATAATGAGTTAATTTCAGTCTCGATTTTATCGATTTTTCCCGAGATACTTTTAATGGAATTTATGCTCAAATTTGATGCAGAATCTGCATTTCCTGCTATAGTAGTAAATTGTTGCTTTAACCCCTCAATGACTCCTCCCAAAGAATCAATCTTTGCAGCTTTACCTGCAACTGCATCAATTGCAATTTTAATTGCATCTAACTCTGTTCTGAGTTTTGATGCAGAATTTACATCATCTTTTATTTTTCCCAACTCTTGATTCAAGCTGGTTATCACTTGTGATGACACATCGATATTTCCAGTTTTTTTGGTTACTTCCTCAATACTGTTTTTTAGATTGTCAATCTCATTGCCTATATTTGATAATGAATCTGTTTTTCCAGCTACTTTTCTAAGATCATCTCTTACTTCGTCAATTCTTTGTGCAATTTTTATTATCATCTGTGAATTATTTCTCATAGAGTTCATGCTATCTTCTACTTGCTGGGCTAACTCTAGTGTTTTTGGAGATGATTTTTGTAATTCATTTATTTTATGTACTTCTTCTTGAAGCCTAACTGTTTGCTCATTAATTTTTGTAACTATGTTTGCTTGAGTTCTTACCTGATTTAGTCCTGCAAAAAGTTTTTGTGTGTCATCTTCTAAAATGTTAATTTGTTTTGATTGTTTTTGTATGTTTTCTAATGTCTGTGCTAGAGTATCAATCATGCCTTTCATTGATACAAGTACCTTCTGATTATCACCAAAAATTTTTGACATTACTTTAATTTCTTTTTGTAATGCTTTGCTAGAGTCTGTTACTGATGCTACTTTCTTTAAGATTGCTGCGGGTGTTGGTTCGCGTTTTACTGTTTTTTTTGAAACTTTTTCTGCTTTCTTTGCCTCCTTTGCAGCCATATCAATTAACATTGCAATATGATGTTAAAAAAGTTAGGTGTAAAATAAAAAATGTAATGAGTTACTTGTTGACAACTTCTGGTTCATGTAGTAACTCATGAAATGTTTTTTCTGCGAGCCCATTAGAAGTCTCAATAAACCCTCTTGGGCAATATTCACATTGAATCATATAGTACGGTATGGTACCGTACTATTAATGCTTGGGTAATT
>CAZQXU010000084.1:0-5148 GCA_964597385.1 uncultured Nitrosopumilaceae archaeon
TTTTGACATTTAAAGTAAAATACATAATGAACAGTAATGGTTTTAATAAAAATTCTAGTATCGGAATATCAAACAAATTTGAACTCGAACTATTCATCTATTCAAAATAAAATATTTGATCTTGTCTAATCTCTGTTAAAATTATAGATTTTCGTTAAAAAATTTAAGTGTCTTTTCCCATGCGTCTTTCGACTCTTCTGGTGCATATCTATCTCCTGATGGATTTGCAAATGCATGATTCACTCCAGGATAAATGATAATTTCATTTTCTATGTTTAACTCATCAAGAGTTGATTGGAATTTTTTGATAGTCTCTTCAGGAATTCCTGAATCATTTCCAGCAAATATTCCCAAAACAGGCCAAGAAATTTTTGAAAGAGAATCATGATCAGTTACAAGTTGTCCATAGTAAATTACCGTAGCATCTAGTTTAGAATTATTTAGTGCAAGATTCAATGATTGACCCCCTCCAAAACACCACCCAATAGAACCAATAGATTGTGCATCATAGTTTTCTTCAAGGTATTCTACTGCAGAATTCATGTTGTTATCCCATTGTGACTGTTCAAATGAGCCTCTGATTTGTCTTGCCTCATCTGATGTCTTTCCAACCTGCCCCTCATACAGATCTACTGCAAGCACAACATATCCATGTGATGCAAGTTTCTCTGCCATCTCTTTGATGTTGTCATTTAATCCCCAAAACTCATGAATCATTATAACCGCAGGAAAATTACCTTGTTCAGTTGGTTTTGCTAGATAACCGTTTGATTTGGCATGATACTCTACAGTATTTGTCTCAGTATTGTATTTGCCAACAGAAAATATGACTGAGTTGTTGTTTTCATTTTTTTCATAATCTGGAAGAATATGGATTGCCCAACCTCTTTCAATTAATTTTGAAACACTTGATGATTTGATACAAGCAGGTTTGCCATCCGTGTATCTTAGAACAAGTTCCATTCCATCAATACATATCACATTTGTTGGTTCTACTCCATTTTTTATCTGTTGTAATGGTGATACATGTGCCTGATCAGAATGATCATGAGACATATCTGTCATATCTTTTGTATCTGCTATTTTTTCAGATTCAGATACGAGAAGTACGCCTATCTTGTTATTGTTATAGTTTGGAAACCACACATTTCCATCTTTATCTGTATGAATGAATTTGATGTGAGTTTGAGGAGATGGAAGATCATACTCTGTTATTTTTTGTGTAGACTGAACAAATTTTCCCATCTTGTAAATTCCAGTCATACTAAACCAAACATTGTCAAAAGGATCCACCCATATTGCATAAGGTCCTGATGATGCAGAACTTGTATCGTATTCTTTTATCTCTTCAGTTGTTGGATTGAAACTAGCAATTTTTCCTACATTGTATTCTGTAAACCACAAAACTCCATTACTGTCTATTGCGATTCTTCTTGCACCATTATTTTCAGTTGGTGGCGCATATTCTGTTACTTGACCTGTTACTGCATCCACTTTTCCAATATGATTTCCCTTTAGCTCCGCAAACCATGCATTTCCATCCTCATCTGAAATTATTCCATAAGGATTTGCAGATGGTGTAAGTGTTTCAAATTCACTGATCTCTCCACTTTCTGTGTCAAGCATCCCAATTTTTGAAGCAGATTGTTCTGTAAACCACATCTTTCCATCTTTTGCAAATATCGGAGTGTGAGGTCCTGAGTGTGGTGTTGGCGTTTTAAATTCCTCAATTAAACCTGTTTTTGGATCAAGCTTGCCTATCTGCCCTGCACCTACTTCAGTAAACCAAACAAATCCCATACTATCTACTACAAGACCATGTGGTTTTGAAGATGGAGTGGGAATAGAGAATTCTGTGAATTGCTCTGTCTTTGGATCAAACTGACCAATTTTGTTTGTACTAATTTCTGTAAAATACACCAATCCATCATTTCCCACCACAATATCATGTGGTGATGAATTTGGTGTGGGAATATCCCATTCTTTAATTGTAATCTGTTCTGATTTTACATCAGGAATTGTTATAATTAGAAACAGACTTGAAAGAAGAGTTAATGTGATGATTTTTTTATTCATATTCATAGAATCTCATAAAACTGTTTAAAATTTATGCTTGTTTGGGTATCTTTTATTTCCAAAATTGTAATCAAATCCATATTGATTAAGAAAAACATCCCAGCATACATCTTTATTTTAAGTTACTTAGAGTTGGACTTTCAAAAATTAACTTTTGAACCATTGGTTCGTATTCTTGACAGTTAAAACAAATGTTAGTAAGATCATTTTCATATCTAGGTAGTTTTCCATTTTCATCAAAATACACTTGCCTTTCTGAAATGGTAAACTCGTGTTTGATGTTTAAATCCACAACAACTTGAATCATTTCTGTTCTGGACATTGATGCATATTTGATATATTGTGCTTGTGCATCTCTATACGTTCCGCCATTATCTAAGATGGCTTTTTTAGCATTTTCTGCAAGTTTCATTTTATTATTGAAGTAATCAAACTGATCCATATAGAATGCTTGATGTGTTGCATTGACACCAGATACAAAATTGGAAAATGCGGCAGATGGCGTAAATTCTTCATATTTTTTATCCATGGCAGCAAGATCCAATACCAATTGTGCTTTTGCAACTTTTCGTTTTTCTTCAACCAGTTTTTGTGCTTCAGTTATTTTGGTAGGTATATGTCCAGATTGAAGTTGCTCAAGTATTTTGTATGATTCTTCAATTTTTCGCAACATATCTTGTGCTACTGGATTTTTTTGTATCTCGTTACCCTCTATTTTTGTAAATTCGCTAGTATTCACCTGAGCAAAGACCTCAGAACTATTCAATCTCGTTACAGACAATATGCTAATCATAAATGCAAATTTCCAATATTGCATATGAAACCTAAATATTTTTCATTGATAAGTGTCAGGTAACATTGTTACGCATGTCTCGTTCACAATATTATCGATCATGTTATTTTCTCAATTTTGTGAGGGATTATTCTTTGTCTGAAGACATCCAACTGTCAAACAATTGAGTCTGTGTAAGTTTTCGTATTGAAAATATTGTGCTTAGAATCAGGGGTATCATTACTGCAAAACCTATAGTTGAAATGATCACCTTTGCATTTTCCATCTCCCAATCCACAAAACTGATGAATATTGCAACTAAAAGTAAGATTACACCAATAAAGATGATGTTTCGCAATACTCTGTGTATTGGTTTATTGACAATCTGTTTTTCATTTTGCCCATAATTTACTGTAATTGTGTTTGATATTCTATCTATTATGCCCTCAGTTTTTCCTATCATCAAAAATATTGGATATGATACAATAAGCGCAGTTAAAATTCCAAGAAACAGCGATGGGCTCATAAAGAATGGTATGTCTGGATTTTCTAAAAGATCTATTATTGTTGGTGTAAAATAACTCAATAACGCAAGTGCTGATACAATTATTACAAAGTGAACCATGATTTTTGGTCCGTATTTTTTCAAATCATTTTTTTTATTACTCTGTTCTGTTTTTTCTTTAAATGCACCCGCTCCTACAAATCTGCCTGCAAAGAAAACATAATTCAAGAGTTTTTTTGGAATTATTGATCTTTGGTCTACAACTGTAGGTAAAGCTCGTAAAAGAAGAGGCATTGCAAGCATGGTGATAAGAGACACTAATATTGTGACAGGATAGATGGATTCGTCTATACTTCCACTGTCCACTCCTAGCTTAGCTATGATAAATGAAAATTCTCCAATAGGAATCATCATGGCACCGATAGTGGATGCACTGATGAAAGTATTTCCTGACATTGATGCCGCAAACATATTTCCAATGAATTTCCCGACTATCGCTATGATGACAATTGGAATCGCAATCCAAATTGCATCTGGAATTAGTGCGATGTTTACAAGCATTCCAATTGACACAAAAAATATCACAATGAAAAAATCCTTTAACGGTAAAACACGCGGAGTTATCTTTTCAGAAAACTTTGAGGACGCAATTATCATTCCCATCAAAAATGCTCCAATTGCACTGCTCAAACCCAAAAAATGTGCAAGAACTGCCAAACCAAATGCCAAACTAAGTGCAGTGACAAAAGGAGCTTCCTCCATGTTTATTTTGGATACCCGCTCCAATAGCTTTGGAATTACTTTGATGCCTATTGCCAAAGTCAAAACAAAAAACAATATGCTTTGAATTATCAATGAACCCGCATCAGTTATTGCAAAATGTTCCCCACTTGAAGCATTTCCAAGCAATGTTAAAAGAAGAACAGCTGCAAGATCCTCTATAATCAGTATGGTGATTACGGTATCCCATTCTTTGGTATTTACCAAGTTGAGATCCCGCAAAAATCTAAGCGATATTGCAGTGCTTGTAATGGACAAAATGCTGCCCAAGAAAAGTGCTTCTAGATGAGACCATCCAAGCGCTATTGCAACAATATACCCCAAAAAGAATACAATTCCAAGCTGAACTGTTCCTATGATGATTCCGTTTAGTCCAACACGTTTTAACTTGTTAATGCTAAATTCTAATCCTACAACAAAAAGCAGTATGATGATTCCAAATTCTGCTAACAGGTTAATTAATTCGGTATCTTCTATTACACTTAATCCATAAGGTCCTACGATTATTCCAACTAGTATGAATCCTATGATTGTTGGAAATTTTATCTTGTGCATTAGCCAAGCGCCAATCATTCCTCCGCCAAAAAGAATTGCAAGTAAGCTTAGAAACTCTGTTGTTCCTGCAGATACCAATCAACTATTTTATCTTTTTAATCCTTAAAAGCCTATTTGGCAGTACATATGTCCACTTTATCCCAAAATGGTAGAAGTCACAGCCTATCTCATTCATTAGAAAAATAAAGATCCTAATCATCTAACAATCATTGACTGATGATGTCTCTGCTGAGGACCGTGAACGAGTAACTCTACTCCAAATTGTCTCAAGATCAAAAAACGACTTCAAAAAACTAACCCTAGATCAATTAAAGCGATTGCAAGAATTGCTCGAAAAAAAAGATTACAGTCATGATAAAAAAGCCCAAAAATCAAAACAAAAACTATTGAATAAAATCAATACCAGAATTTATGAATTAGAAGAAGGCAAAGGCATCTTTTACTAGTCAATTAGATACAA
>CAZQXU010000085.1:0-5089 GCA_964597385.1 uncultured Nitrosopumilaceae archaeon
TGATAGATTTTTAATCAATTAATTTCTCTGATTTTGTAACTTATGATAATTGTTATTGAGGGTGGAGATCAGGCAGGAAAGAAAACTCAAACTGCATTGTTGGCAAAAGCATTAAAGCAAAGAAAAATCAAAACAACTACCTTTAGTTTTCCTGATTATAAGACTCCAGTAGGAAAAGAAATTGCAAAATATCTTAATGGCAAAAGAAAATTTCCACCACAAGTGATTCATTGTCTTTTAGCTGCAAACAGATGGGAAAAATTAAATGAAATTTTAGCAGCACAATCAAAAAATTCTATTGTGATAATGAATAGGTATTATCACTCAAATCTAATCTATGGTTTAGCAAATGGAATGAAAAGCGAATGGCTAAAAAATCTAGATAATGGTCTCCCAAAGTCTGATCTTGTAATTTTACTTGATGTGACTCAAAGAGAATCATTTCGTAGAAAAAAAACTAACAGAGATAAATTTGAAAAAAATGAAGAATTTCTAAGAAAGATATCAAAAATTTATAGAACTATTGCAAAGAAGGAACATTGGAAAATTATTGATGCATCTAAATCAAAACAAGAAGTCCATGAAAATATTTTAAAAGCAATTTCACAGAAAATAGGCTTATGAAAAAAAATTATTCAGACATAGTTGATCCAATACATGATTTTATTCGTGTATATGATCATGAATTAAAAATAATTGATAATCCAATCTTTCAAAGATTAAGAAGAATACGTCAACTTTCTGGTGCGCATTTAACATATCCAGCAGCACAACATACTAGATTTGAACATTCTTTGGGTGTAATGCATATTGCAAGTCAAGCTGGTAAGGCATTAAACGAAAAAGGAATTTTAAAATCTGATGATATTGATTTATTGAGACTTGCAGGACTTTTACATGACATTGGTCATGGACCTTTTTCCCATCTTTTTGAGGAGGTTATTCAACAAAAAAAATTTTCCCATGAAGATTTTGGTAAAGAAATTATTTTAAAATCTGAAATTGGTGATATACTATCAACAAATGGATATGACAAAAAACTTGTTACAAAAATTGCATTTGGAGATTCAAAATTACAATACATGAATGAAATAATTTCTGGAGCATTAAGCGCTGATATGATGGATTACTTGTTACGGGATGGATATTTTACTGGTGCAGAACATGCACAAATTGATCATAAAAGAATAACACAATCTCTTGATGTACACAAGAAAAAACTTGCTCTAGAAAGATCAGCACTTTATTCTTTTGAATCTATGATGCACTCTCGTTATCAAATGTTCAAAGCTGTATATTTTCATAAAACAGTAAGATCTGCTGAAGTAATGCTTTTGGAGGCATTACGATTATCTGATGATGAATTTGGTTTTACGTCATTTAACATTAAAGAATTTGTCAAACTTACAGACGAATATGTTTTATCTACGCTCATCTCATCAAAATCATCTAAGCTAAAACGTGCTAGACAATTTGCTGAAGATTATCAAAATCGTAAATTGTTAAAATGTGTATTTGAACGAATTCTAACTAGCAGAACTAATTTGGGAAAATCTAGAACTGATGAATTAAGAACATCAATTTCCAAAAAATCCAAAGTTGAGGAGAATGAAATTTTTGTTGATAGCTCCGTTACTCCCTCAATTCCATTAGCACCATCAAAAAATGAATCAAAACACATCATTTTGATTTCAAATGAAAATGGAAAATCTACTGCTCAAGAGATGCCTATATCTGAAATTCCTGTAGTTTCGGCAATATCTGGTTTTATGAATATTCTTAGAATATACACCCATCAAAAGAATAGAAAAAAAGTTGAAATTGCCGCAAAATCAATCCTCGGTGGTTTAAAATAATGAAAAAAAGAATTGTCATAAAACTTTCAGGACGAATTTTTGGTATGGATAATGCAAAAGTACTCAAGGACTATGCTTCATTTCTAGTCAAAATTAGTAAGATTTGTCAACCAATAATTGTGGCAGGTGGAGGAAATATTGCAAGACATTACATTACTCATGCAAGATCTTCTGGAGCTGATGAATCTACTTTAGATGAACTCGGAATTGAAATTTCTCGATTAAATGCAAAACTTTTGATTTATGCCCTAAAAAATAAAGCATATTCACATCCCCCAACAACATTACAAGAAGTGAGACATGCAGTTGATGATGGATTAATTGTAGTTACAGGTGGTTTACATCCTGGACAAAGTACCAATGGTACTGCAGCTCTTATTGCAGAAAAAATCAATGCAGAACAATTTCTTAATGCTACTGATGTTGATGGTGTTTATGATATGGACCCTAACAAATTCAAAAATGCAAAAAAATTCAAACGAATTGAACTTAAGAATTTAAAAAATATGTTAGTTCATGAAGATTCGGTTGCAGGAGGCTATGATTTGATGGATATAGTAGCTCTAAAAATAATCGAACGCTCTAAAATTAAAACACGAATTATTAAAGCCGATCTCAAAACACTTGAAAAAGCAATCAAAGGTGGAGAGGTAGGAACCGAAATAATTCTCCAATCAAAATAATTATTCTAAAATCTCGTTTTGTACGGTAGGACGACTTTCTGACCAAATCTGAATCTTATTTTCAGGATATTCTGGAATTCCTGATTCTCTTAATTTATTGTAAATTGTTAGTGCTTCTTTTTTTTCTACAGCCTTTGATTGAGCCTTAGTAAATCCATCCTTATCTGCAATTATTGCAACATATCCCTCAGGTGAATTAATTACTGCTACAAAATCTTCTTCTCCAACTGGAAAAAACTCACCATTGATTTTTTTTGTAGTCAGGGTTAACATTCCAAATCCTGCAACATCAAACATTTTCATTTGAGATTTACTTGCTCTTTGTTTTCCCTGTTGGACTGCTTGAAAATATTGCATGATCCATTTTACTCATTAATATTATAATAACTATCTCAACATTTAAGATATGTAAAAGTAAACTAAATTTAGTGAATTCTAAAATCTTTGTTTTTGTAGCCGTTATTGCTTTAGCAGCAGCTTTGGGTATGATTCTTCTGTCAGGTTCATCATCTGTTATAAATTCACCAGAAAACACTAATCAAGAAATAAAGTCCGATGTATCACAAGAACCAATATCGTCTCAAATACAATCATTAAATGTTGAACTAGATGATATCTCAATAAAAGAAGTTACTCCTAGGGGAGCTACGATTGAAATATCATTTAAGATTAACAACCCAAATTCCAATTCCGTAATTGTACAAGTGATGGATTATCAGTTATTTGAAACTGGATATTCTAACGTAGAACAAATCTCTGGTGGTCAAATTGGAAGCAGACCAGAAGGAATGGTAGAATTTGGATCTGATTACTATGTACTACTAGCTGAAAATTCTATAGTTTTAAAAGATAAAATACAATTGAAAAATACCGGTAACACTCCCAAGTTATGGTCTGATCTAGAAAGTGACACTGCAAAATGGCGAGTTACTGGTACTGTCTTTTATAATCTAAGTTCAATGACTAGTGGACAAGAAAACACACTTCATTTTGAATTTGAAAAATAATTAAAATTACCGTATAGTATCATAAAAACTAAAAATTATGATAATTTGTTTTTAGATAAAAAATATTGGCAAAATTATAAAAGCCCCTGAAGTAGTTTTTTATTAAATGGCAGAAGCAGGAATGGCCGCATTTGGCTCAGCAGTAGGAGTAGCAATTGCACTCGCAGTAGTGTGTTTTGCACTTCGTGGTAAAGGACATCCTGAACCACTGGACTAATCAAAGGAAATTATTCCTTTACAATATTTTTCATTTATCTAACTAATCTTTACCCAAACCTAGCATTTCTGCTAATGATACCTGCTTGGTATTTTTCTTTGTGATAAAACATCTTTGATAGTATTGACATTCAATACAATCTGAAGATGGTTCTAAAATCGGAGTCTTTTGTTCTTTAAGAAGATCATTTAGAACTCTTACTCTTCTAATAATTTCTTCAAACATTTTTTTATCACGAGTTAATGAAAACATAATCTCTTCTCTATCTCCTGTAATGTAAATAATCACTCCATCTGTTTTATCATAAATCCACATGCAAGCATTAAGATAAAGTAAATCATTTGCTAGAGGTGATTCTAAACTAGTATTTGTTGGTCTAAATAAAATAATTGAATTATCTGCAATCATATCTGCATGACCTCTTAACTTTATATCATCAATAGAGAATTCTTTTGGATCACTACCATATTGTAATTTTCGAAGTAGGCCAGAGAGGAGATCATTAAAACCCCGTCTTTCAACCTCTTTGGGTTCAATTCTATCATAATATGAGCGTCTTAGACATTGGACTACTTCTTTTAGGTGAATGGTTTTGATGTCTTTAGCGTCAATTTTGCTCTCTAATTCTCTTCCAATAGAATCGACCGCATTTTTTATAATGCTTCTATAGTCTCTATCTCCCATCATGATAAATCACTTAACAAATTCATCTTTATAGATTAGCTGATTACTTTAGTCAATAATTTTGAAATTTTAGTAGAGAACGCTAATATGATAAAATGAGTTCCAAAGCCTAGAATTGCACCTATTATGATATTTCCTGTTAGAAAGTAAATACCCAGAAATAATCCTAAAGGAGGCAATGATAAAATCATGGCTAAAAACGTGCTAACCCATATAGTATTAGTTACAACCTCTGTAGTAATTTCAGTTTTTTTCTTTGGAAATCTGATCATTTTAAAAGTTCTATTCTACTTCCAAAATTAACTTTGACATGGTAATTTCAGTTGGTATTTTTTGTTCAACTGCAAATGCAATAGCTGCTAAATTTCTAACTTCAAATGCCGTTAGTTTGGTAATTCCCACAATTGTTGCAAAGCTAAACATTTTTGTGAAAGATCTTATGGCTGTTTGGTAAATTGCCATTTCAAACGCTCTTTCAAATTCGGCAATAGCATCTAATTCTTTTTCAGTTTGAGGGATCAGAGTTTTGTATTTTGTATTGGATAATTCATTAAATGCATCTTTAATTGTTGCAGCTGCAATCATTCTTCCAAGTAATTCTTTTGCCGTAGGAGTTTGAGCAACAATTAGATCTTGAATTTG
>CAZQXU010000086.1:0-5034 GCA_964597385.1 uncultured Nitrosopumilaceae archaeon
TATGAAATTTAACGGTACTGCATTACCAAATAAATCACTAGAGTTAATTTTAGAAGATCCACTTGGTGAAGAAAAGATTTCCGACATAATTGAGATAGATGAGACAGGAAATGTTGAGTTTGAGTATCCAACTATAGCTAATGTAGACAAGGAAGGTACATGGACACTAATTGCAGAACAAGATGGCAATAGAGAATTTATTTATGCGGGATTGGGAGAAATACCATCAATTCCAATTAACATTGAATTTGATAAATTAAATTACAAATCAACAGAAACTGCCACAATATCATTAAGTGGAAAGCCTTCAGATAAAGTAACATTATTAATTATTGATCCATCAGATAAAACAAAAATAATTGAAGATGGTAAAAGTTCAGTTTCTATTACATTGGGGCAAGATGGTAGAAAAACATACAATTTAGGACTAAGCGGATATGCTTCAGGAGCATATACTGCTGTTGTAAATAAAGGAGCATCTAAAAGTTCAGAGGTATTTACAGTAGGTCTACAAACTGGTTCTGGTGCAATAAAAATAGGTAGTACAAAATTAGAATATAGACCAGGAGAACCAATTTTAATTTTGGGAGATACCAAAGAAAACTCAATTTTAACAATTACTCTAAGTGATCCTGATGGAACAGTATGGAAAACTAAAGAAATATTTTCAGATAAGAAGGGAAAGATTGCAGATGATAGTCTAAGATTACCATCATCAGCAGAACCAGGAATATGGAAGGTTAATGCAAAAAGCGGTTCAAATTTTGACAATATTGAGATCGAAGTAATTACATCTAAAGAAGAAGGACTGATAGTTACAGTAGAACAAGGCATAGAAATATCAGGATATGGAAAAAGTCTTAATTTCAAAGTGATAAATGCTCAACAAACAGTAGAAATGGTAATTCAAGATTCAAATGGTAAAATAATAGAAACCTTAAGATTTCCAACTAACAAAGTAGGTGAAATCAAACAACCGTGGTTTATTCCAAAAGGTACTGTACCAGGAACGTATACTATCAAAGTAACTGATGCGTATAATACTGCTGAAACTACATTTACCATAAAATAACTTCAAACAATTTTATTCCACCTATTTTAAATTCCAGATATGAATCTTAAAGAAAAAATATCTGAATTTCCAAATTTCCCTAAAAAAGGAATATTGTTTAGAGATTTTAGCCCACTTTTGAAAGATCCATCAGCATTATCATTTATTGCAGATGAATTTACAAAACATTTCCATCCAAAAGATATTGATTTGTTTGCAGGTATAGAATCAAGAGGATTTTTACTAGCATGTATTTTGGCTACAAGATACAATAAAGGAATGGTAATGATTAGAAAAGCAGGAAAACTACCAGGCAAAACTAGCAGATTATCATATAAAATTGAATATGGTCAAGATACAATTGAAATTCAAAAAGACATAATCGGTGAAGGGCAAAAGATCCTAATTTGTGATGACTTACTTGCTACAGGAGGAACTGCAAAAGCTTCTGCAAAATTAATAGAAAAAGTGGGTGGAAAAGTTGCAGGATTTGCATTCATTATTGAACTAACAGAACTAAACGGAGTTAAAGGAATAAATCAATACAATTGCAAATCATTGGTCAAGTATTAACATGGAAAAAGATGTAGAGATTGGAATTTTTGGAGGAACCGGAATTTATGATTCCGGAATACTAGAAAACCCACAAGAAGTTACAATTGATACACCATACGGAAAACCATCAGATTCTATCACAATAGGAATTTTCAAGGGAAGAAAGATTGCATTTTTACCAAGACATGGAAAAAAACATACAATTCCTCCACATATGATAAACTATAGAGCCAATATCTGGGCTTTCAAAGAATTGGGGATTACTAGAATAATTGCACCTTCTGCAGTTGGAAGTTTGAAAGAAGAGATAGAGCCAGGCCATTTTGCATTACCTACACAGTTCTTAGATTTCACAAAATCAAGAAATGGCTCATTTTCAGAAATTGGAAGGGTCATCCACATATCAGTAGCAGATCCATTTTGTCCTGAATTACAATCATCAATTCTTAAAGTGGTAAAAGAAAAAAACTTCCAAATTCATCAAGATTGTACATATGTGTGCATTGAAGGACCAAGATTTTCCACCAAGGCAGAATCAAAACTCTACAGAAGTACAGGGGCAGGCATTATTGGTATGACGTTAGTTCCAGAATGTCAACTTGCAAGAGAAGCTCAGATGTGTTATGCCTCAATTTCAACAGTTACAGATTATGATGTATGGGCAGAAAAACCAGTAACAGCTAAAGAAGTATTAGAAACGTTATCAAAAAATGTAGAGCGAACAAAAAAAGTTCTGACAGATTTAATTAATCAAATTCCAAAAACAAGAAGTTGTTCTTGTTCTAAAGCTTTGGCAGAAGCTGAATTCTAGTCATCAACAAAAGATTCTCTTTTCAAACCATCAGGTAATGTAAGATCGCCTTGAAGAAGGTTCAATTGTAATGAATTTATTACCTCATCGACATTATATCCTAATTTTTCTAATTCCTTTTCTGTAACTTTGGAAATTTTTGCACCTATGTTTTGACCTCCAATTCTTCCAAATGCTATTGCATTGAATCTAAAAGAATGAGTATCGATTGTAAAAGTACCAGTTATTTTGGCTGCCATCTGGCTTCCATGAACATTATTAATGTGAACTTTAAGATTCATTTAGATTTCTACTGCTTTGTTGATATTATCATCAATCAAAAAGCTCCAGTGTTTATCATCTTCAACTTTGAAATTATTTACTTTCAGAGAGACGATTTGTTCATCTAAACATTCATGTTTTATTTCAGAATTTTCTTTCAATCTAACCAATTTCCATTTGTATTTCCCTTGTTGTAATTTACATACAGTAACACCCCATTTTGCATCTGGATCTATTTTTGGCATTCCTACCAAATCGGCTAATTCTTCAATTCCAAGTTGTTTTTCCTCACAAAATCGTTTTTTACATACACCACATCTCCAAACATCAACTGAACCTATGGTTCTCTGGTCAATGTTGATGTTAACTACTCCAAAATACACTGGTTGATGTTTACAGGATTCGGTATCAATACTCAATGTTGATCACAAAACATTAGGATTATTTAGTTCTTGCATCATCGTATGATTTTTCTAGAATCACACCTATATTGTCAACAATCTTATTTCGCTTAAATGCAATATTTTCACGTTCACAGAATTTTCTATACATGTTTACAGCAGTAAATCTAGGATGCATTGCCTCAAACTCGGTTTCAGAAATATCTATGAAAGCACCCAATGTCATTAGTTCCTTAGCAGTTTTCAAAGCATCCTCAGTTGAGATGTTTAGTTTTTCTGCAATAGTTGTAGGAGTCATTTTTCCATGACATGTAATTAAGAGAAATACTTTAGCTTGTAATGGAACTAGTTTTATTTCTGAAATCAGATCCTTTTCAACTCTAGAAATTTCCATCATTTTTAAAATAAAATCAAAGCAAATAAAGAATTATTTTGATTCCCTTTTTACCAATAGTTTCTTGGATATTTTTAATGAGAATCCCATAGCAATAAAGTGAATTATACCTCCTATTATTGCAGCTTGCATCAAATTATCAAGAACAAACCAAGATATTGCAAAAGCTGTAATTGATGGAACGGTAACAATTACAGCGATAATTGATCCTTTCAAAATAATCTCTTTCATAGTAAGTTTACTGGTTTTATTATCACTAGACATAAACAATTTTTAAAAAATGGTAATAAAAACCAAAGATACTTTATATTTGGTCAGAGTCAAATCGATGTACTTGGCAAGTTATAAGGGAACATATTCAAATGAACAATCGTTAAACTTTGTAATTCCAATAATGGTAATTTTGTTTCTAGGAATTATTTACATAATGACTCAAAGAGCAGGTTCAGGTTTTGTTAGTTTTATCCTAATTGGAGCTGCTGCAATTACAATGTTTTATTGGATTCATGTTCTAAAGAAAATGACCAAGGATCAAAAACCAGCATACAATGCTAGGGAGCAAGAGACTAAAAATTGGGTCTATGATTTGATCAAAGGAGATGCAGATTTTGTATTTGTATCAGAAGTACCTGGTCCAGAAGACAAGATAGCAGTTAGATTAATTGATGGTGTATTGTATATTCGTGGTTCTGGAGGATTTTCAAAAGAAGTTCCAATAACAGGTTCAAATGAAATGCAAATTCAAGATTTCAAATATAGAAATGGCGTACTTACACTAAGAATAAAATAACTACAAACTTTTTGCAAGTTCTAATTTTTGTGGAAGATATTTATCAGTAATGTTTGTTAAACCATATTTTGAAAATGCTTCCAATTCAGCTTTTCTTTTAATTTTAAGAAATACATCAAGTTCTTTTTTCCAAATACCTTCTTGATATCGTGGATCATTTTGTAAATCATAACATCGTTTAATGTCTGATTCAGTCATTGGAATTGTAGGAAGTTTGAATTTTTCAATATCAGTAGCCCATACTCCTACCCATTTTGCATCAGGAACTGTGAGTTCTCGAAGATGTGCAGCATTTGCTGATCCAGATTTTATTACCATTGCAATATGTTCTCCATACACATCACCGTCTGTCAGAATAATTACTGGCAATCCTAATTCATCATGAAGTCTTTTTAAAAGAGTTCTAGTAGAACGCGGAGCTTGTCCTCCAGTATTAATGATAATAGATTTGAATTTCTTATCAACTTGCTCTTCAACAAATCTTGTAAACAAACCACCTTTCTCAATGGCAATTACAATTTCAGCACTCGTATCTAATAATTCAGCAGTAGTAAGACTGGGACCAATAGCGTAGCCATCAGGATGGTTTGAAAGATTCATTTTTTTACCTTCATATCCAGGAATTGTATATTCTATATTCAAATCTCCAAAAATTGAGCTTCTCTCTTCAGGAAAAATATGAAAATCTTCTCGGGGTTTTGATAATACGGCTTCGAGATCAACTATAATGTTATCAGATTCAGATTGATCTTCAAATTCAATGGCGAATGC
>CAZQXU010000087.1:0-5033 GCA_964597385.1 uncultured Nitrosopumilaceae archaeon
TCTCCACCTTCTCTTCTTCTAGATTCTCCAGTATGTTCTCTGAATAATTCTGGTTTTCTGGTTTCTCTTTCAGTAGGAGTTTCGTATTTTTTACTAATCTCGTTTACTCTGACATTTAGTTTTTCTAGTAATGTTTTATTGATACCTTCACCATAAACATCAACTCTTGCAGCTATCACAGCCTTTGCAGCAATTGCCCTAGCGATTTTTCCTCTTTGCCATCTAGGTGCTGCATGAACCATAGCATGTTGGAACAATAATCCGTGTTTTGGTGGTTGAGCACCTGTTTTTAATGATCTAAACAATGCTTTTTCAGCCCCAATTATTTGAATAGTACTTGCTGGCATTGATGCTAATTTCTTTAGACTTCCGGCTTTTCCTAATATTCTAGCACCTACAGCAGCTCCGAGAATTGCTGAAAGATTTGGCGCAACAGTTTGCATTTCAAGCTCTACATGTGCTTCTAATTTTTTTCGTAAATCATGAAAATCCAAAATTTGTTTAGCAATTGATTGCACAATTGCTAAATTTATATCCGAAATATTTCCTCCTCTACTTTTTGATGCAAGCAAAGCAATCATGTCTGCTTTAGAATCTGGAAATCCTGCTTCTTCATACACTTTTTTTGTTAGTGATTCTCGTTTTCCCGCCAAAACAATTTGAGAATATCCATTAATACTATCAATAATATTATCCAATTCTGGAAAATGTAAACCATACCATTCTCGTAATCTTGAACTAAGTCCATTTGCAATTTTATCAATTTCATCTAAAGAATTTATTGCTTGAATAATATGAAGATCTGGACTTTCAGAAACTTCTGTCACCTTTGATGATGACAATCCCATTGCAAATTCTCTTAGCTTAGACAATGCTTCTGAAATATTTTTTGCAAATCCTGCATCAACAATAATTTGTGGTTTTGTGGATTGAATCTCTTCTAATTCTGATTCTTCCATCATTTGTGCATCTATAGAACTTTTTTTCAGTAATGTCATTAATGACTCATCACTCACTGAAATTCCTCTTTGAAGAGGACTAAGGTAATTCACAAGTTCATTTAATTTTGATTCCTTTTTTTTCACAGAAATATAATCTCGAACTGCATCTTTGAAAGAAAACGCTTTTTCGAGTTTCTCATCTTTAAAAACTACGATTCCAAATTCTGTTAAGATTACAGAATACATGAATAGTTAATTTCAGGTCTCCTTTTAAAAAGGTACTAAAAACACGATGAATCAACTATTATATTCAAAATCATATACATGATTCAAAGTGGAACCCAGCCTGGTTACTTCTATAGGAAAAATTCATCTAGAAAGACCTGTGATGCTAGCCTCTGGAATATTGGGTATTTCGTTAGATGTCTTTAATCGACTTTATCGTTCAGGTGCAGGAGCAGTTGTAAGTAAATCACTTAGTACAGAGCCATGGGATGGATATCCAAATCCTACCATATTTGGAGTAAGTGGTGGCGGATGGATTAATGCAGTAGGACTGTCAAATCCAGGTGCTCCAAATTTTGCCAAAATGATAGAACCTAACAAAGATGTTCCAATAATTATTAGCCTTGTAGGCTCCATTCCAGAAGATTTTTCAACAATGGTTAAACAGTTTAAAAATTCTAAAGTTATTGCATATGAATTAAATTTATCATGTCCTCATGTTGCCAAAGTTGGGTTAGAAGTAGGCGATGATCCTGAATTAGTAAAAAAAATTGTCAGTACTGTAAAAAATTCTACAAATGTGCCAGTAATTGCTAAGGTAGGGCTGGGAACAACTCATTATCTTAATACTATAAGTGCTGCAATTGATTCTGGTATTGATGCAATAACTGCAATTAATACAATTCGAGCTATTGCAATTGATGTTGAAACTCAACGACCAATTCTTAGTAATAAGTTTGGTGGACTCTCTGGTACTCCAATTAAACCCATTGCCTTACGATGTGTTTATGAAATCTCTTCAAAATATGATATTCCTATAATTGGGTGTGGTGGAATATCTACATGGGAAGATGCGATTGAATTTATCTTGGCAGGTGCATCTGCAATTCAAATAGGAAGTGCAATTGGTGATAATTGGATACATGTCTTTAATGATATTAACAATGGAATACTTCAATATATGAAAAGAAAAGGATATTCAAAAATAGATGAGATGATAGGACTTGCAAAGAAATCTTAATCATACAAAAATTTGTGTAATTGAAAAAGTAATTGACGAAACACCTACTGTTAGAACTTTAATTTTTTCTGATGATGTAATGTCAAGTGTTCTACCTGGTCAATTTGCAATGGTATGGATACCTGGAATCAATGAATTACCAATGAGTGTGATGATTGCTCAAGAGTCTGGTAAAGCTGCTTTCACTGTTAGAAAACATGGTCCAGCATCTACGGGTTTGTTTAATGTTAAGGTAGGTCAGCAAATTGGTGTAAGAGGACCATATGGAAACTCATTTGATCTAAAACAAGGTAAACTTTTGCTGGTTGGTGGTGGAACTGGACTAGTTCCTATGATGCGTTTATTGACACACATTAAGCCTAATGATAATGTTACAGTTCTAATTGGTGCAAAATCAAAGAATGAAGTTTTCTTTGAAGACTTGGCAAATAATTTATTGAAAAATAACCCTCATCGCGTAATTGTTACTACTGATGATGGAACCTATGGAGAGAAAGGATTTGTTACTAGTATGGTTGAAAAACTTGTAAATGAAAATAGTTTTGATGGCATCTATACATGTGGCCCTGAAATAATGATGTACAAAACTGTCCAATTAGCTCATTCTAAAGGATTGTTTGTTCAAGCAAGTCTTGAACGTATGATGAAATGTGGTGTTGGAATTTGTGGAAGTTGTTGTGTTGGAGAAGATTTGGTTTGTAAAGATGGTACAGTGTTTGATGGTGATCATTTAATTTCAAACAAGGAATTTGGTCATTTTCATAGAAATAAGGCTGGAATACTAGAAAATTATTAGGTTTGGTCAGCAAGGTTTAAAATAAATCATGAAATTATTGCGTTGAAGAGCATTGGGTACCCCAAAGATAGTATTAACTGCAGATCGTACATTAATGTCTCCGTATCGTGGTTTATCTCTAGCTACGTTTTTCGGGTGCGCTCCTGCAGTAGACCCAAATCGTGATAAAAAAAGTCTTTTGTATAAAATTCTAGGAAATCAGGTTACTCCCAAGATTTTATTTGATTTTATTTGCAATTACATTCCTCACACAAATGGTGTAGCAAACTACGCTCCATATGGATTACGAAAAGTAGAGGCCGGTTTACTCCGCGATGGATTTAGACGTGAAGATGTTGTTGTTGCACATCCTGATCACATTGAAAAATTCATTGGACCTGATACGCAAGTTGTTGGTACTTATGAAATGGATCCATTAGGAATGGGTCCTGTTACTATGACTTTCACATATGGAAGAAAACAAACTTCCTATGATGAATTTTACAATACAGAATTACATCAACGAATTAAAGCTGCAAAACTAAAAACAGGAAGTAAAGCCAAAGTTATTTCTGGTGCTTCTGGTACTTGGCAATACAACTATGATCCAGAAAAAATTGAAGAATTTGGTATCTATGCTATTTTGGAAGGAGAACTTGGTGGTATTGCTCCGGAAATTGACGGACATGCAGGTAGATTTTTCAATTATCTAATTAATGGCGATTTTGAAAATATGGATCCTTTTAGAAAACGTAGTGATTTTAAAGTAAACATAAAAGAATTTGAGAGAAATGGAAAAAAAATTCATGGGAGATTTGTAAATTTTTGGGATAGGCCAGATTTAGATGAAATCCCTGAAATTGTAGAACCAAGCATGCATGGAATGGTTGAAGTGATGCGAGGATGTGGTAGAGGTTGTAAATTCTGCGATGTTACATTAAGATCATTAAGATATTATTCACCAGAAAAAGTCAAACGTGAAATTGAAGTTAACATCAAAAAAGGTGGTGCAAAATCTGCTTGGATTCACAGTGATGATATTTTTGTATATGGAATGGATCCTCGAACTGCTAAAGGAATGGAACCTAATAGAGAAGCACTTGAAGAACTATTTACTGCCATCATGTCAACTGGTGTAGGTCATACCAACCCAACTCATGGTACTTTAGCAGGTGCAATAGCTGATGAAAAATTAATTCCAAACCTCTCAAGAATAATCAAATCAAGTCCTGATAACATGATTGGAATTCAAGCTGGTTTTGAAACAGGAAGTTTAAGATTAATTGGAAAATATGCTGATAGAAAACTTGCTCCATACGATCCAAGTGAATGGCATTGGGTAGTAAAAGAAGGTGTAAAAACTTTGAATAAGGATTATTGGATTCCAGCATTTACTTTGATTATGGGACTTGACAATGATGAACAGCCAGAAGATTCTTGGGATACTATTCGTTTAATCACAGAATTAGAACATGAACAACCAGATTCGATGTTTACTGCTACAGCTCTTACCTTTGTTCCAATTGGATTGTTAGAAAAATCTGATTTCTTCAATATTGGAAACGAAATGACACCTGCACAATTAGGTGTACTCTATAAAACTTGGCAACATAATTTCAAATATGGAATTCAAAAATTCATGACAAAAACAGGTGCAAAAGGTCCTCAAAGATATTTCTTTAATGCAATCGCAAGATCCTTGGGAGGTATTCCTTTAGGTGCAATGGAAAGATATGCTCGTCATAAAAGTAAAGAACATGAACACGTCATTGAAACTATTAAGACAAAATACTGGTAATCATACAAATACATAAATTTACTATTTTAGGTGACTAACTTATGGCAACTCACGGTTCACTTACCAAAGCAGGTAAAGTAAGAGGACAGACTCCTAAAGTTGAAGGAAGAAAAATTGTTGGTACAAACTCTAGTCTTAGAAACAAGAGTAATTTCAAAAAACGATTTGAATTAGGTAGATTTCCAGGACAAAATAAACCTGGACAAAGAAGAAAGAGACGTTAGCTCAAAATTGTTATAACAAGTTATCTTTTTGCGATCATTTTTCAAAACA
>CAZQXU010000088.1:0-4840 GCA_964597385.1 uncultured Nitrosopumilaceae archaeon
CCTACTGCTGATATAGACTCACTAGTAACTGTTTCAAAACCTTCACGTAGTTCTTTATCATTATTTACTAATCTAATTCCACGACCACCACCACCAAAAACAGATTTTAGTAATACAGGATATGAAATATCATTTGCAATTTTTAATGCTTCTTCAACATCTTTTACAAGACCAGGACTTCCTGGAACGGTTGGAACTTTTGCCTTTAGCATAGCCGCTTTGCATTGCATCTTATCACCACAAAGATCCATTGATGCAGCAGATGGTCCAATAAAATTAATTTTATTTTTTTCACATTTACTTGCAAAATCAGAATTTTCCGAAAGAAAACCATAACCAGGATGTATTGCATCCGCTCCAGAAGATAAAATTGTCTCAATAATTTTTTCCTGATTTAGATAAGATTTTGATGGTGCAGCTTCACCAATATGATAAGCTTCTGTAGCTTGCTTAACATGTAAAGAATTGTAATCCTCATCAGAATATACAGCAACAGTTTTGATTCCAAGTGCTTTACATGTCTTGATTACACGTAAAGCGATTTCTCCTCTATTTGCGATAAGAACTTTTTCAATCATATTAATCACAAATTGATATTTCCGTGTTTTCTCGGAAGATGTTTTGCTCTTTTATTTGCAAGCATTTCTAATGCTTTGATCAACATTGGACGAGTTTCAGCTGGATCAATTACATTATCAATGGTTCCGTGTGACGCAGCAACATATGGATTTTCAAATTTTTCTGAAAATTCGCTGATTAGTTGTTTTTTAAGTGATTCAGGATCTTTAGCACTTGATAGTTCTTTTCTATACATAATTTTAACAGCCGCTTCACCTCCCAAAACTGCACATCGTGCAGTTGGCCATGCATAATTTATATCGGTTCTTAGATTTTTACTTCCCATAGCTATGTAGGCACCACCATATGCTTTTCCAATTACCAGAGTAATTCTCGGAACGGTGGCCTCACAATAAGCATAAAGAAGTTTACTGCCATGTCTAATGATACCATTATGTTCTTGATTAGAACCTGGCATGTAACCAGGTGTATCAACAAATGTAATTATTGGAATATTGAACGCATCACAAAATCGAATGAATCTAGCTGCTTTGTTTGATGAATCAATATCAAGTGCACCTGCAAGATGCATTGGTTGATTTGCAACAATACCAACAACTTTACCGTTTAGTCTACCATAACCAACAACAACATTTGGTGCAAATAATTCATGAATTTCAAAAAATTCATGATCGTCAACAACAGAGTTAATGATTTCTTTCATATCATATGGTTGTAAAGGATTATCAGGAATGATATTGATTAAATTGTGATCAAGCCTATTAGGATCATCATCAGTTTTTATTTTTGGTGGTTCTTCAGTATTATTTTGTGGTAGATATGAGATTAATTTTTTTATATAATCCATGCATTCATATTCATTCTTTGCAACAAAATGAGCTACCCCACTTTTTACTCCATGTGTCATTGCACCACCTAAATCATCAAATGAGATTTCTTCACCAAGAACAGTTTTTACCACGTCAGGTCCAGTAACAAACATTGTTCCTACTTTGTCAACCATAATAACAAAATCCGTCATTGCTGGAGAATAAACAGATCCGCCTGCAGAGGGACCAATACTTGCAGTAATTTGCGGAATAACTCCAGAAGCTAATTGATTATGATAAAAGATATCAGCAAACCCATCAAGACTCATAATACCTTCTTGAATTCTTGCTCCTCCTGAATCCATTATGCCAATAATAGGACAACCGGTTGTGGTTGCATGATCCATTAATTTTGTAATTTTTTTAGCTCCCATTTGACTTAATGTACCACCAAGTACAGTAAAATCATAAGCAAAGACAAAGATTTGTCTACCGTTAATTGTTCCATAACCGCCAACAACTCCATCAGTGAAGAATTTTTTGTTCTGCATGTCATATTCATAATAATGATGAGTTGTGAGAGGATCAATCTCAGTAAAAGTACCTACATCTAATAAGAGATCAATTCTATCTCTAGCAGTTAATTTTCCTTTATCATGCTGATCTTTGATTTTGTCTTGTCCTCCACCTTGTAACGATATTTTATTTATCTTAGAATATTCATCGATTTTTTCAAAGTGCATCTGATATAGATGAAAAGAAATCTTACTATATTAATTTAGTTTTATTTTTTGGTTTTATATCGGACATAGTATTAAGAGAATATCAGTAGGCAGATTTTAAACTAAATTCAATTTATAAATTCAAATTTAAGAGTGAAAAATTCTTTTTTACAGATTTTTGATAAGAATCGAAAGAATTTTTCTCTTCACTGCATTTTTTACATATGCATAGTTGGGATACCTTTTGAATATCGCAAATATCTTGAAATTCGCATTGTAAGCAACCAGCAGAACCCCTGCAAACAATACATTTTAGTTCATTAATTTGGGCACATTTTTCATGTTTTACACCTAGTCCTTTTGCCCATAATCCAATTTCATTTACTTCAATTTTTTCGTTACATACAACACATGTGCCTGGAAACTTCATTGGTATTTTTCTCCAACTCATTTGATTAATTCAATCTCCTTTTCTATTACATCACCAAAAGTTTCTTCTGAATCTAATCTTAGTTTTTTATTTTTAATACAAAACAAGACGTATGGTAGACATATTGTAACAAATGTACTTGAAGAGAGATGCAATGTTTTTGCCATGATAGAAGATAAACCCTTAATTTTTTTTCCATCCCATCTAATCCGATTTAGAAGTGGCCATGAAAGATTGTATTGTGAATATCTAATTCGTTCATCATTTTGATATAATCGAATCAAAATTTCATTTAGATAACGTAATAATCTCCAATTTTGAGTTTTCATAATTTTACCATAGAGTATATCAGCTTCAGAAATAATTGCTAATAGTTTTGCAAGGGTTTGGTTATCTAAATTACTTGTAACGATACTTGAGTAAAATGCATCTATTTTTAATCTCGGATCAATTTGCATAGAATACAAAACGCCCCTGGCTTCATCAAATGAATTTGCTTTAAAAAATGCATTAATTCCATCTTCCACATTAATATTTTCAAATGATTTTTCAGTTTGAGGATTAAATCCAGTTACTAAAGACTGTGTTAAATTAATCATAGAACGAACATCACCACGAGATCTATCAATTACTTTTATTATAGAACCAGGACTAAGCTTTACATTTTCTTTTTTTAGAATATTTTCAAGATAAATTTTTAAAAGACGTGGAGGAATTGGTTTGAAAGAGATAGTCTTAACAACTTTTTTGATACTTTTCATTTTATCAGATGTGTCAGAATTTGCAGCTAATACTATTGGTACGGTGGGTTCCTTTAAAATCTCAATTAATGCTTCTGCTCCACCATAATCACCTCGTCCATGAATACCATCAACTTCATCAATGAAGATCATAGGTAAGCCCAATATGCTGACATTTCCAAGCACAGGTGAAAGTATTTCGTTAATTCTAGATTTACTTCTTACATCACTTGCATTCAATCCAACCATATCATACTGAAATTGTTTTGCTGTAAGATATGCAATGGTTGTCTTGCCAATTCCTGGGGGGCCAACTAATAAAAGTGGTTTTGTACCTTTTTTCCATTTAGTGAACCACTCAATTATTGAAGATCTTGATTCTTCATTACCAATCATATCAGAAATATTCTGAGGCCTATATTTTTCAGACCACATCAATTTAATCACTTAGGAAGTTTAGATTCAAACTCTGACCATTTGTTTGCTTTTTGTAATTGATTATACCAGTATTGATTATAATGTTCAACTGTCAAAAACAAAAATTCTAAAAATTCAGTATGAGAAAATTCATCGGGTAGTAACTTGAGTGCTAATCGAGCATCCTGAAGATACAAATTGCTTTTTTCCAAGGTTAATTCGAATCCAGTTTTAACATCATTGGATAATAATGTATAATATAATGGCCAAGAAGGAATTTTTACAAATCCATTTTTGATCGAATCTTCAATTTCATTTCCACATCCAACACCTTCAGCAGCTCTTGCCATTCCAAGATAGAAAATTTCGCCAAGTGGTCTTTCAGCTAATGCCATATTTCTTCCAGCTGTACCCATAACGGCGCGATATTTTTTATACGATAAAGTCATTTCTTCTTCTGTAATCATGGTTGGTTTTGATTTTAATTTCTCATCAAGATATTGGCCAACCCTAGCATCTTTGAAACCTTCCTCAAATTCTTTAAGAACTTGATCACCACCTTTAGAAATTTTATTTCGAGCTAATTTTAAAATATATGGATTCATCAGTTTGTAATCATCTAAATATTCTAAATCTTCATCTTTGTCTACAATTCTATCCATGGGTTCACTTAGATCAATGGCTAAGATGTGACCTTCCACGATATTTTGTCGTAATTGAGGATCATTTGTTCCAGTATAATTAGAAGCTCCATCAAATAAGGCATTAAATACTGGAAAAGTCATTTTTACAAAATTGGAATTTAAGATACGAAGTACTCTATCTTTAATAATATCAGGATTTTCTAATTTTGTTTTTATAGCATTGATTTCTGATGATTGAAGAATGATTTCTGTAGAACCAACTTCATTTCCAAATGCTTGTTGTGTTGTGTTTGGAGAAAGGTCTGATTTAATTTCATGTAAGAGGTCTCTGGCAAATCTATCTGCAAAATTTGGAAATTCATTTTCTGTTTCTTCTTTATATTGAGTAAATAGTTTGTAACCTTTTGATTTGAATAGTCCTTGTTTCATGATTTGTTTTCCAGGCTTTGTACTCATCAAAGATTCTTTACTTACAACAGATTGATCCTTTCCACTCACA
>CAZQXU010000089.1:0-4695 GCA_964597385.1 uncultured Nitrosopumilaceae archaeon
GTCCTATGTGCAGATACTATTTGATCTTCATGTTTAATTTTGAATTTATCTAAAATTTCTGCTGCATCTTTCATGATTCTACTATCTGAACTTGAACCCATGATAATCCCAACTAGAGGTTTTTTTGTGTAGCTCATAATTATAGAAAAATAAAGCAAGTTATTATCTATAATGGCATATTGTAGGCTTGATTAAGAAAAATTACAATTTTTTAATTATTTTTAACAATAGCCCTGAATTTGATTTTCAAATTATGTTGCTTGTTGTTTTAATTTTATTAGTAATGAATCTGTAATTTTTAGTAAATAATCCATTTCGGGATCATTTGTGGTGTTATGTGTCATATGGTGTGTTTGTTACTTTTACAGTTAATCAGAGGTATGTTATCTCTAATAACACTCACATGAATTGAGCCTATGTCTCAAGATAGTGATGCATTTAAAATAACATTAGATATTTTTAATCGATATTCAAGAAAAAAGTATGGGCAAGGTTCTTGGGATCATCGGCGGAGGACAGCTTGGCATGATGATTGCAGAAGCTGCCAAGAAGATGCCAGAACATGTTTCAAAAATAATAGTTCTTGATCCTGTAGCAAATTGTTCTGCATCACAAGTGGGCGCTGAGCAAATAATAGCAGATTTTAAAGATAAAAATGCAATAATTGAGCTTGCTAAAAAATCAGATATTATAACTTACGAGATTGAATCTGGAGACAGTGAGGTGTTAAAATCAGTTGAAAAAGATGCCGAGATTAATCCATCCCCTGAAACATTAAAAATAATTCAAGACAAGTTTTTACAAAAATCCTTTTTAGCCCAAAATAATATTCCTGTTCCTGAATTTTTACAAATAGATTCAATTTCAGATTTAAAGCAAGGTCTTGAAAAATTCGGATATCCTTCATTACTAAAGGCAAGACGTGATGCATATGATGGACGAGGTAATTTCAAAATAGACACTTCATCTCAAATCCAAGAAGCGTTTGATTATTTTAATAAAAAAAATCTCATGCTTGAAAGATTCGTTCCGTTTAAAATGGAAGTATCAATAATTGCTGCAAGAAACACTAAGGGTCAAATCAAAACATATCCGATAGTGGAAAATATTCACGAGGAGAATATTCTTCGTCAAACAATTGCTCCGGCAAGAGTAACTGAAAAAGTTGCAACAAAAGCAGAAGATATTGCACAAACAACTATGAATGTTCTAAAAGGAGCAGGTATCTTTGGAATAGAGATGTTTGTTACAAATGCTGATGAAATTCTAATTAATGAGATTGCACCTCGGGTACATAATTCTGGGCATCATACATTACAATCAAGCAAAGTGTCTCAGTTTGAACAACATCTTAGGGCGATTTTGGGTTTGGAGTTGGGAGATACGGCGCTTTTACATCCTACCATCATGTATAATATTTTAGGTCCAAAAAATTTCGAGGGTGAATACAAAGAAGTGAATGTTTCTGAAGAAAATGTTTTTCTAAAAATGTATGGCAAAAAAATCTCCAAACCATCAAGAAAACTCGGTCACTTTAATTTGGTTGCAAAACAAGGTGAAACAATAGATCATTTGTTAAAAAAATTAGAAATCATCAAGGAAAAGGTATCAATAAAACCCGCATAATTTTTCTAAACTCTAATACGTTTATTAATTATAAATAAAGAAAAACATCATGCCGATTTCAATTCCTCATATACTTTCAGGGATTTCTATTGTATTGCTAGTAATCTATGGCGTAGACGTAGTTGTAGGAGGCGGTGGTGCAGGTGATGGATTTTTACCATTTGATGCAATGACCCGTGGAGTTGCATTTGGATTTCCGCCAATTATCTTATCTATAATTGCATTTTTCATTGCAAAAAAACCACCATATGCAGGATTGGGTATTATGCTGATTATTACTGGAATTTTAATCATAATCGGAGGCATAATGTCTGCAACTAGTGCCGTAGAAACTGAAAACTCTGCAAGAATGATGGGTGAAGGTGGTAGTCTTATTGTTATTGGTGCAATTATTGCAGCCCTTGGTGCAATAAAGATAAAAAAATCCAAAAGTAGTGTAAAATAGAATGCCAATTTGCGCAAAATGCAATAACGATGTATCAAAAGTTTATGATTGTGATCATACAAATGATCAAGAATATTGTACTGAATGCTATACTGAACTGCATTATTATTTGACGGAAGAAAAATAATTTGAATGAAATAGATGCATTCATTCAATGGGTAGTTTCACTAGTTGCTGAAAACATTTACCCCGGGGTATTTTTAGCTGCATTGTTAGAGACAGTTTTCCCACCAATTCCAAGTGAAGCTGTATTTCCTTTGGCAGGATACAGCATTCTAAAAAACGATATGGGTGTATTTCACATTTTGGGAGTTGGAATAACTGGAGGATGTGGTGCAACTGTTGGTGCTTTTGTAATTTACATAATATCAAAAAAATTAGGACGAACAGGATTGATAAAATATCTCAAATATGCAAGAATTAAAGAAAAAAGTTTAGAAAAAGCTGATCATTGGTTTGCAAAATATGGCGATAAATCAGTTATCATAGGCAGATTAATTCCTGGGATTAGAGAACTAGTGTCTATTCCAGCTGGGATTTTTAACATGCCTCCATTAAAATTTCTTGTTTTTACTTTGATAGGATCATGCATATGGAGCACTGCATTAACTGCCATTGGATATTATTTTGGAATGGCTACGTTGAATTTTTTCTAACATCAAATAATACAAAATCATATGGATTGAATAAAATAGCTAAAAATCTAAAAACATCATAGTTATGGAAAAATCCAAAAATCACACACGCCATTATTGGATTAGACATAAAGACGGGTATCTTTTTTGCGGAATTTGTAACAAGAAACGAGATTCTGCATTAAAAAAAGTTTCAAAAAAATGATTTAGTAACCCAATTAAAGTTATAACGCCTATCTTATCATGACACTTCAATGCATGCAATAATTTTGGCAGGTGGAAGAGGAAAACGTTTACGACCTATTACTGATTATGTTCCAAAACCACTTGTACCTCTAAATAACATTCCAATTATTGAATGGCAAATATCATATCTCAAAAAATTTGGAGTCAAGGAAATTACTATTTGCACCGGATATAAAACAGAAATGATTCAAAACTTTCTTGCAGTAAAAAATAATTTAGGTGTAAAAATAAAATTTTCAATAGAAAAGATACCATTAGGTACGGGTGGTGCAATTAAACAAGCAGGTATGTCAATAAAAGATAAATCATTTTTTGTTTTAAATGGCGATACTATTACAAACATTGATCTTGGAAAATTAGTAAAAAAACAAAACTCAATTGCATCAATTGAATTAAAGACAAAATTTGGAGTAATAGAGATAGAAGGAGACAAGATAACAAATTTCAAAGAAAAAAAAGAAATTCAAAACGTATGGATGAATGCAGGAATATATCATCTACAAAAAGAGATATTGCAAGATTTGCCAAAAAAAGGAGATATTGAAAAAACGGTATTTCCAGATTATGCAAAAAAGGGGAAATTAACTACAGTCAAATTCAAAAATACAATGTGGTATTCAATTGACTCATTCAAAGATATTGAAGAATGCTCATTAGAACTAAACAAAATAACAAAATAATTAGTTTCTCTATGCACCAGTTCTGTGAAGTGTAACCATCATGTATGCAATCTCACTTACAAATGACTCGTCACCATTTGCAGATGCGGCATATTTTGTGGCATCTTCCCAAAATGTTCCTTTTGGACTAGGTTTTTCTATGAAAATTTGCTCGCTCAATGATTACAATCAGAAATTAATTTCATAATAAACAACCTCAATCATAATTAACACAATACTAAAAGAGTTGGACAAAATATCTGTCCTAGAATGGTATCAGGCTCCTGAATCCCAAATATTGTATTAACTATCATGCTTAAATCCAAATTATGCAATATGTATTATCGAATATGTGTAATTGTCCGTTTTGCAGTGAGCTTGAAAACTCAAAAAAAGAGTTCCTAGAAGCATCTGAGTATGAAGAATGAACAAATTTTTAAAAAATCGGAAACACTAGAATATCCAATAGTTTGAGTTAATCTATGCGTATAGCATATAGTTTAGGCTCGCTTCTTACTGTAAATCAGGTCTTAGAATGTTCAGAAATACTATCTCATACTAACGTAGATACAATATGGATTCCAGAAACATGGGGGATGGAAAATTATTCCATGTTAGGTGCGGTATCACAAAAAGCGCTAGAGCCAAAAATAGGCTCATCTATTATCAATATTTTTTCTAGGAGCCCATCATCTATTGCTATGGGTGCTGCAACTGTAGACACATTATCAAAAGGACGTCTGATCTTGGGTCTTGGAACAAGCAGTACGCCAATTGTAGAAGATTTTCATGGATACAAATTTGAAAATCCTGTTTTAAGAATGAAAGAGTATGTTGAAATTATAAGACTCGTATTGTCTGGAAAGCAAGTTAATTATTCAGGAAAAATATTTAATTTGAAAAACTTTTCTTTACTGATAAAACCTCCAAGAAATAAAATTCCAATATACTTGGCAGCAGTCAATAAAAAGATGGTCGAGTTGACATGGGAGATTTCAGATGGTGTAATTTTTTATTTGAGACCACTAGATGAGATGAAAAAAACAATTCAAAAAATGCAATCAAAAAGAAAAATTGATGTAAC
>CAZQXU010000090.1:0-4601 GCA_964597385.1 uncultured Nitrosopumilaceae archaeon
GATGTTGATTGGCTTGATTTAGTAGCAAAACATGATGATTTGAAAAAATTTTTTGCTTATTGATTAAATAACGCTATTATTGAGAATCAGTAACTTGTTTGAGATTTTAAAAAGTGATTTGGCTGGAAGAATTGGCGTAATTCACACAAATCATGGAAAAATTGAAACTCCTGCTTATGTCCCAGTTATTCATCCTGTGAAACAAACTATTCCAGCTAAGAAGATCAAAGAGATTGGTTTTGATTTAGTAATTACAAATGCATACATCACCAAAAACAATTATGGTGATGAAGCTGTAAAAAAAGGAATTCACAATATTATAAATTTTGACGGCGCAATAATGACAGACTCTGGAGGTTATCAGGTATTAGAGTATGGCGATGTCAAAGTTTTACCACCAGAGATGGCAGAATTTGAAAGAAAGATAATGACAGATTTTGCAATTCCGTTGGATAAACCTACAGGTTATGGACTACCATGGAAAAAAGCTGAATCATATGTCAATCATACTCTCAAAGTTTCAAAGAAGACACTTGAAGATAGTGAAAGCAATGGTCAGATCTGGATTGGACCAATTCAAGGTGGAGAACATTTTGATCTGGTAGCAAAATCAACTAAAGGTTTAGTCGATATGGGTTTTCAAATGCTAGCTTTAGGCAGTCCAGTAGAATTTATGGAATCATATGAATACAAATTATTAGCACAGATGATTGTATCTGCAAAAAAACAGATGCCGCATTCCATTCCTTTACATCTGTTTGGTGCAGGACATCCATTAACTATACCATTTGCAGTTGCACTTGGGTGTGATACTTTTGATTCTGCATCTTACATGTTATATGCTAAACAAGAAAGATACATTACAGATGATGGTACAAGAAATCTATCAGATATATCGGTATTTCCTTGTAACTGTGAAGTCTGCTCAAAGTATACCCCTGATGAGTTACGTCAACTAGAAATTCATGAAAAAATTAATGAAATTGCCCTGCATAACCTTTATTCAATAAAAAATGAAGTGGATAAAGTAAAACAGGCAATTCATGAAGGGAGATTATGGGAGTATGTCTTAAAAAAAGCAAGGGCACATCCAAAGTTATTTGAAATGATCGATATTTTTACTGAAAATTCGAATTACTTTGAAATATCAACCCCAAAGTTCAAAGAAAAAGCTATTTTCCTTTATGGGAAAGAGGATCAGTATCGTCCAGAAGTTCAGTCATACCACAAAACAGTTAGAAAATTCAAATCAAAGAAAAAAACTTTAATCATAACAAAAGAATCCAATACAAAACCAGCATATCTATCACATGAGTATTTCTCATTAAAACGAAAGTTCAAAGAGATGAAAAATATTCAAGTTTGCCAATACAGTCCACATTTGGGATTAATCCCACTAGAAATTTCAGATATCTTTCCTGCATCACATCATGAAACTTCAAGATTAAAATTCAATCCTACCGAGTTTCCAACTTTTGAAAATACTTGGGAGATATTTTTTAAAAATAATCAATTTTCAGAAATTTATTTTGATAAGACAGATGAATTTTTGAAATACTATATCAAAATGCTTCCAAAAGATATCAAAAAGAAATCTATTCTTTAAAATAAAAATAAGAAAAAAGTGTGTGCTAAAAGATTCTGCTTATAGTGCAGCGTCTTCTGCCCAACCTTTGATGAAGATACCGTTTTTGTGAAGAGGTACTGGTTGTCCAGCTGTGTAATTCATTGGTCTCATCCAAAAGATTGATTTTGTTGGGCATACACCGATGCATGCACCATCAGAAATACATCTTTCTGGATAAAATACAAATGCTTTACCTCTCTTCCAGCCTTCAACAGGTTTTACTCTAAGGACATCAGGACCAAGAGTTGTACAGATTTCTACACATAGTGCACATCCGATACATCTTTGTTCATCAATGTCTGGAAGTATTGCTATTGGCATTACAACATTATGTCTGCTTGGTTGCTATTTAAACCATAATCAAAATCCATAACCCTGTTATGAAATTGATCGGAAATAAAATTACCAAAAATAAAAGAAAAATTTCATCAAGGATGAAGAATTAACAATATAATAAAAAACAAAAAGATAACGTGTGTTACACGTTTATTTTCTCATTGCATCAATTTGACCAGAGGTTACCCAGTCAAGTAATTCAGCTGAAGATGGATTTAGGTCTGCTCTCTGTTTCATCAGATTGTTAACCCAGATCCAGTTAAGTTGGTTAAGAAGTGGTTTGTTTGCTTCATCGCCTGCACGTGTTTTAGCGACTACTGCTTGATCTTGTTGTTTTAACCATTCTTGGAAGCTTCTTCCCATGAGGATCGAGTCTTAGCTTACACTAATTAAAGCTTTTGTAGATTCTATGATAAGCATAATGATCGATTCTATGCTAAGAAGGTTTTAAGGTAGAGCAAAATTCAATTTATTTCTTGGAGGTTAAAGTTTTAGGAGCAGCCAATGAAGTAGGACGTTCAGGTTTTTTGGTAAATTGTAATGGAACAAATCTATTATTAGATTATGGAGTATTATTTGGAAAACGTGGATCGCCGCCAGAATATCCACTTCATGTAAAACCAAAAGATCTTGATGCAATCATTATTACTCATGCTCACCTTGATCATTCAGGAAATGTCCCATCATTATTTGTCAGTGGTAATACAGACGTTTATGCAACACCGCCAACTTTTGATTTAACAAGATTACTCATAGAGGATATGTTGAAAATTACAAAAGATGCTCAACCATTTGGACAACCTGAATTAAATAATATGATGCGAAATGCAAAAGAGATAGGATTTAGACAAAAAATTACAAAAGGGAATGCAACTTTTGAATTAAGAGAGACAGGACATGTAATTGGAGGAGGTTCTGTATTAGTAGAATCTCAGAAAAAACGGCTTTTCTATACGGGTGATATCAAAACACATGGTTCAAGAATGCTTCGTGAAGCAGATTTGGATGTGGGAGATATTGATCTTTTAATCATTGAAAGCACATATTCACAAACAGAACAAAAACCTAGAAAAGAATCTGAGAAAGAATTAATTGAATTTGCAAATGAGGTCATGGATAGAAAAGGAGTATTATTTATCCCATCATTTTCAGTTGAACGTTCTCAAGAAATGGCATGTATTTTAAGAAGTTCAAACTTTAAACACAAAATCATAATGGATGGAATGGCACTAAAGGTAAATGAAATAATGTTTAATCATCCAGAATATCTAAGAGATCCAAAAGTGTTTGCAGATGCAATCAATGAATCAGTTGCAATAAGAGATCATGAAAAAAGAAAGCATGCTTTGGAGGAACCATGTGTTGTTATTTCACCTGCTGGAATGCTAGTAGGAGGTAATGCAACATATTATTTGCAAGAGCTTTCATTTAACAGCAACAACGGAATCGCACTTGTATCATACCAGGGTGAAGGAACTCCTGGAAAAAAATTACTAGATACAGGAAAAGTATCCACCAGAGGAAAAGATCTAAGAGTTGCTGCAGAGGTAAAACAATTTGAATTTTCAGGTCATGCAGATCGAAATGAACTTTTTGAAATAATTGAAAAAATCAAAGGTAATCCTAAAGTCTTAACAGTTCACGGAGACTCTGAATCATGTAAAAAATTTGCTCAGGAAATTCATGAGAAATTTGGTTTTGATACACATGCTCCAGATGTAAATGAAATAATTACTATCTGAGATGATAGATTATAGTACAATTAACATAGAAAATACAATAAATAGTGGGCAAGTTTTTCTTTGGAAAAAACAAGATGATTTTTGGTATGGTGTTAATGGTCAAGATATTTTAAAAATAAATAATTCAGGAAATGTCATATCATATAGTAATAAAAAATATGATTTTTTTAGAAGTAATGATGATATAGAAAAAATAATTAAATCAATTTCAAAAGATAAAACAACAAAACTTGCTGTAAAAAAATATCTTGGATTAAGATTGATCAGACAAGATCCATTTCAGTGTTTTATATCATTTATTGTTTCTTCAAATTCTAATATTCAGAAAATTAAATCAAGTCTAGAAAAAATTTCTATAAAATTTGGTACAAAAATTAAATTCGACAATCAAGAATTTTATGGTTTTCCAGAACCGATTAAAATAGCAAATGCATCTATTCAAGAAATTCAAAGTTGTGGTGTTGGATATAGAGCAAAATTCATTATTGATGCAGCAAAAATGGTAGAATCAAAAGAGATAGATTTTGAACATCTTAAAAAATCAAATTATCATGATGCAAAAGAGATAATTCTAACTGTACCAGGAATTGGAAATAAAGTTGCAGATTGTATTTTATTATTTTCACTTGATAAGACAGAAGCTTTTCCATTAGACATTTGGATGATTAGAATTTTAAAAAAATATTATTTAGAAAAATTTGAAATTAATACAAAATCAATTACAGAAAAACAATATAACATATTACATGAAAAAATTGTAAAATATTTTGGGCCATATGCTGGGTATGCACAACAATTTTTGTTTAAAATGGAAAGAGAAAATTACCAGAAAAAATGGTTGTAAACCCTTAAAATGACAATTAATTTTTAGATTCTTGGGCTGGTAGCTCAGCTTG
>CAZQXU010000091.1:0-4595 GCA_964597385.1 uncultured Nitrosopumilaceae archaeon
GATTTAAGTTATTAAAGGGTGATTTTACTAAAATCGATATGCCTAGTATACAAGACAAGACTTGGATCAAACTATGGAAAGAGAATACTCCGGAAATTAGAGATAGAGTAGTAGAATGGCGTAAAGATAATGCCATTACTCGTATAGATAGACCAAGTCGTTTGCAAAGAGCCCGTAGATTAGGCTACAAAGCAAAACAAGGCATTGTTGTTGTTAGAATGAGAGTCGGTACTGGTGGTATGCGAAAACAAAGACCAGTTGCTGGAAGAAGACCGAAACATCTTGGTGTTACTCGAATCAAAGCAGATGATGACATGAAGACAGTTGCAGTACGAAGAGTACTTGAAAGATATCCAAACATGAAACTTTTAGGTTCATACTTTGTTTACAAAGACGGTATGCATTACTGGTTTGAGGTTATCTTGGCAGATCCAATGCATCCAAGAATTGCACAAGACAAAGAATTACGACAAAGAATTCCTCAAATCACCGCATAAATTGAAATCAATTTTATTCGTTTTACTTTTACTACTAGTAATTACACCTGCATTTGCTCAACTATCTGATAGGACTGGACTAGTAAATAGATTAGAAGTTAAAACTGGCGGACATTCATTTGAAGTGCAAACAGTTTCAAACTTTGATATTTCTAATTATGAATTTGATGATGATCAAAAGCGTCTTACTCTATACATCACTAGTGGTCTTGAAAATAATTTAGGTGAGGTGTACATTCCACAAACTCTTTTGAGTGGAAATTTTACTTTTTACATAAATGGTGAGGAATATCATCCAAATGTAAAGATCAATGATCAAATTTCATTTATCACATTAAATTTTACAGGCTCTGGTGATAGTAAAATCGAGATTATAGGCACTAATTATCTTCAAGGGATAAATCAAACTACACTTGATGAGCCATCTAAAGAAATTGATAATGGTGGTGGTTGTCTTATTGCAACTGCAGCATATGGCAGTGAACTAGCTCCACAAATACAACAACTACGTGAAATTAGGGACAATCAATTACTAAAAACAGAGTCGGGAAAATTATTTATGAATTCCTTTAATGATGTGTATTATTCATTTAGTCCTGTAATTGCTGATTACGAGCGTGAAAATCCAATCTTCAAAGAACTAGTAAAGATTACAATTACTCCGATGATCTCATCTCTTTCTATATTATCACTATCTGATGATTCTGAAATTGCGATGGTTGGATTGGGACTTTCTGTAATACTGTTAAACATTGGAATGTATTTTGTGGCACCTGCAGTAGTAATTAGGAAATTAAATTCCAAACTCATCAATAAAGATTATCATAATTAGCACTAGTGAGAAAGATATTTTCTTCTTAAATATGACTAATCATAAAAAAATAATTAATGGTAAAAAGAATCACAGTGATGATTGAAGACGATGTTGACAAGAAACTTCGTGCCAAACAAGCAAAAATCATTCAGAAAACTAATTCCTCTTGCAGTTATTCCAAAGTAATCAATGACTTTCTAAAACAAGCTTTACGTTAATTTCTTTGATTATAAATTTGAAAATAAATTTTAAAAATCCTTAAGTTTGAATTAGTTTGTATCATCGTATGAAAAAATCTACTAAAGGAGCTCTTGCTATTGCAATCAGTATTGCTGCATTTTATGGGATAATGATGATGTTACTTAGTACTCCATTTTGGGGATATTGATTTGAGATTTATTTTTATTTTGTATGTATAGTAATCATTTGTGGATAATGGAAAGGCTGCATTAATTGGTGGGTTTTGTATTGTTGTGATTTTATCTGTATTGCTTGTTATGCTTTAGATATTGCCTAAAATAGTGGTGATTTTACCACATTCATTATTGGGAGAAAAAGAAGCGCTAGCATTTTTAAAAAAAAGCAATCAATCAATTATTGCTGCTTGGGAGTCTTACAAGGTACAGATAGGAACTTCGGAGAATAAACAACTAAATGAAGTTTTTAGGCAGATGTTCAAAGCCTGGACTCTATCTAATCAACGAGCAATAGACCTTTTAGAAAATAAAAATAAATCAAAGAAAAAAGATAAAAAATCTAAATAATTTTATTCACTTAACAATTTTTGAATAATTGCATCTACATTACCTGATTGTCCAAAAGAGACATTTCTTAAGACTCCTTTTCTGTCTACTATGATCATCGAAGGTGTTCCTTGTAAAGCAAATTTCTCAAAAGTTTCTGCTGAATACTCTTTTGATTTCATGTAATCTCTGACTCTTTGGATTATCTGTTTTCTATATTCTTCTGGCTGTGAATCAAATTCTGGAATTTGTCCATAGATAAACTGCATTACTTTTTCATCACTTACTTTACCATCTATTTTGGTTAGTTTGTCCATTGCTAATGGAAATGGAATCTTGTATGGTAGTTTGTTTCCTGATTGTAGTTGTCCGTACATTGATAGAGCCTCTTTTGTTTCTCCAATTACTTCGCCTGTCTCAACTAATTTTTTCAAATTTTCCAAAGTATTTTTATCATAATCTTCAAAGGCAGTGGCGATTCCTATCACACGTACTCCATCATCTTTGTATTTGTTGTAGATGTTAATTGCCTCAGGTAGTGCATGCATAAAGCAGCCAGGACAATTTACCTGAAATACCTCGACTAGTACGATGTGGTCTTTTTCCTGATCAAAGTTAGTTGGGGCTCCCTGGACCCAATCAGAGACTGCAAAATTTGGCGCTTTTTGTCCTATTACTACACTCATTGTTCGACGTTGATTTTTTTTCTTTTAAAAAGATAACGCATATTCAAGATGATGTAGATATTTCGGGTAACCTAATATAGGATATAAAAAACCTGAAAGCAAAATGCAGGCAGTAACTCAAAACAGATTGGATCTATTTGCAGAGATGGAAGCAAAATATGAAAAAAAAGACACTGCCTACTTTGTGAATCTTTTAACTCATCCAGATTTTGTAATCAGAACTCGAGCTACTTGCATATTAGTTGACTTTGGTGGAGAAGACAAAGTTCCACACGTTGCCAAAGTCTTGAAAAATGATACAAATGAACTTGTAAGACATGAAGCAGCATTTTCACTTGGACAGATGTGTTTGTCCAGTTGTATTCCTCCTTTAGCTGATGCCACACTTAATGACCCTAGTTTGTTTGTACGACACGAAGCAGCAATAGCACTTGGTGTGATTGGCTCAAAAGACGCAAAAGCAATTTTAGAAAAAGCATTAAATGATCCAGAGACTCCGGTAGTAGAGTCTGCTGTGGTTGCATTATCTAATATTGAATTTATGGAAAAGTTAAGTAAGAATGAAAAGTTTGCAAAACTAACAGGTGGATAAGATGAATTTTACAGTTGGAATAATTGCAGCAGTGGGCGTTTTAGTGGCAATCAGTTTGGTTTTCATTGCAATGGATCCTGGATATATTGTAGAACCTGAAGCAAAACCTGTTGCATGTACTATGCAATATGATCCAGTTTGTGGTGTTGACGGTATTACTTATGGTAATTCATGTATGTTAGGTGCAGCAAATGTAAAACTTGCATATCCTGGTGAATGTGCAGTTCAAAAACCATTGCAAGATGGATTTACTAGAATGACATCTACACAACATCCAGGAGTTGGTCACGAAGCACATCAATCAGTTTCAGTCATTCCATTATCTGATAAAGTTTATTCTGGCACACTACATTATGATGCATCTGAGCCAATTCAACTAATTGCATTACATGGTCCACTAAAAGATGGTGAAGCTAAAGGCCAACCAACTTGGACTCCGGACGGTACAACAAAATATGCACTTACATTTGTAACTCCAGATAATATGATTGGAGAATGGAAGTTTGCAGGTAATGCAGTTGCAATTCACACAAAAAATACAACGCCATTTACTGTTGATTACAAAGTAGATTTTGATAGTTCAATGTCTGATACTGTGATGTCTGGAACTATGGATTCAGTACAAGACCCTGGAATGGGACATGAATCTCATCAAATTGCAGTAATCATTGCTCCATCAAGTGATGTTTATTCTGGAATTTTATCATACTCTGCATCAGAGCCAATTCAATTAATCACACTAAGAGGTCCAATTGGTCCTGATGAAAATCCAGAAAAAACTTGGACTGTAGATGGTACAAATATCTTTGAGATGACTTTTGTTGATCCTAAAAATGCAATGGGATCATGGGAGTTTTCAGGAAATGCACTTGCAGTTCACACTAAAAACACTACTCAGTTTACAGTAAGTTACTCTCTTACTGCTGTAAAGTCACCTGGAATGGTATCTCCTGTTATGACAATGCCTGCTCTTCCAACAACTCATACAGTTTCAATTCCACAAGGCGTGTCATCTCCTGGATGTGAGACTAGTAATTCTTGCTATCTGCCATATTCTTTAGAGATTAATGTTGGCGACACTGTAATGTGGAGTAATGATGATACAGCAGCACACACTGTGACTTCTGGAACTCCAGATGGAATTGATGGTGTATTTGATTCTGGATTGTTTATGTCTGGTTCTACTTTTGATTTTACTTTTGATAAAGCAGGAACATATCCTTACTTTTGTTTGGTTCATCCTTGGATGATTGGACAAATTGG
>CAZQXU010000092.1:0-4594 GCA_964597385.1 uncultured Nitrosopumilaceae archaeon
GTTACAACTAGACCACCAGCAATATCTTGTGCAAGTCTACTAATTTCATATGGAAAACGGGTTACATTGTGTTTACAAACTTGTGCCAATACATCTTCATTTAGATATACACCTGATTTCATTTTGTGACCTTGATGTGATGATGCAATTCCAGCAGCAAAAATTGTTTCATTAAGATGAGTCATTTCAATAATCTTATCTTTGATATGAGATACATTTGGAACTCCATTGTAATCAGCTATTGCAGCTGCTGCACCAATTAGAACATCACCTAATCCTGTTTTACAAACATAACTACGTCTATGATAACAAGTAAAGCGTTCAATCAACATTGATGCAAATTCATATTCACCATGCATGAACACTTTATCCCATGGAATGAACACTCTATCCAATATCATCAGTGCTTCTTGTCCACCATACTTTGCATTACCATCATCAATATCACCTTCCTCCATACTTCTTGTGTCACAAGATTGTCTTCCATAGATGTAAGTTACACCTTTAGCATCAGCTGGAATTGCACCAACAACTGCCCAGTCTTTGTCATTTTCAGTTAATCTTACTGTAGGCATGAGAATTATCCAATGAGAATTGATACAACCGGTTTGATGTGCTTTAGCACCTGAAACATAGATTCCTTTTTCGTCTCTATCAACTATTCTGGTAAACAAATCAGGATCATCTTGTTCTGCTGGCCCTTTACTTCGATCTCCTTTTGGATCAGTCATGGCACCACCAATTACAAGATTTTCTTTTTGAACCATCTTTACAAATTCTAAAAATCTTTTATGATAGTTTGTCTTGTGTTTCTCATCAATTTCAAATGTAGTTGAATGTAAAGAATTTAGTGCGTCCATTCCTACGCATCTCTGAAAACACGTTCCAGTGTTTTGTCCTAGTTTTCTTTGCATTTTATTTTGTAAAACTAAATCTTGTGCACTTTCTGCAATATGTAAAAATCGATTTACAGTTAATCCAGTAAGAGATGAATGTGCTGAAGCAAGTGCTTCTTCACGTACAGCCAAATCATATGTCTCTGCAACTGCATTAATTGATGGTCTGATCATTGGATGATCTACTGGCTCTTTTACTAGTTCTCCAAATAGGTAAATTGTCATATCACGGCCTCTAAGACTTTCAATGTAATCATTACCAGTTCTAATTGTCTTTAGGACATTAGCCATGTGATTTTATTTACTCCTATGTTGTATAAATATTCTAAAACTATACAAATCAAATTTTACGAGTAAATTAGGATTAAAGTCCAATTCTAACATCAAGAATTTTACAGCCTTTACCTTTTTCCATCACTAGAACTGGATTCATATCAAGTTCCTTTATTTCCTTAAAATCAGTAACTAATTGAGACAATCTTTGAATACATTCAGATAGTTTTGTAATATCAGATGGCTTTTCTCCTCTAACTCCTTGGAGTAGTTTTTGAGTTTTGATAGATGCTATCATGTCATCTGCTTCTTTGTCTGTTACTGGTGCAAGTTTGAATGTAACATCTTTTAGAACTTCAACATAGATACCACCCATTCCAAGCATGATAACAGGACCAAATCCAGGTTCTAGTTTAGAACCAATAATCAATTCTTTACCTCCTTTTATCATCTCTACGATAAGAACTCCCTTTATCTCTGCTTTTTTATTATATTTTTTGGCATTTGCAATAATTGTCTTAAACGCTTCTTTAATTTCAGATTCATTTGTGAGATTTACTTTAACACCACCAGCATCTGATTTGTGAATAATTTGAGGCGATGCAATTTTCATTACTACAGGATAACCTATTTGCTTTGCAATCTTTATTGCCTCTGCTTCTGTTTTTGCAAGTGCACTTTTTGGTAATGGTAATCCATATGCTTTGAGAACTTCTTGTCCTTCTTCTTCTAAAAGATTAGGTCGTTTCTCTTTTTTTACTTTATCAAAAATTTTCTTTGCTTTTAATTTGTCAACTTTGAATTTAGGAATTTTTCCTTCAGGTGTTTTAATCCAATTTGCAAATTTGAGCATTGCAGCTAGTGTCCTTATTGCTCCTTCTGCATATGTGTAGTATGGAACATCACCCGCAGCTAGAATTTCTCTATTAGTAATTCCTTCATCCAGTCCCATCAAACTTGCAAGCATTGTCTTTTTGTGCTTTTTTGACATTGAAACAATTACTTGTGCTAATTTATCATAGTTCAAAGTTCCAGATGGAGTACACATTGAAATTACAGAGCCAACATTAGGATGTGCTAAAACACGATCCAATACATTACTAAATCTATTAAAATCAGCATCACCCACAATATCTACAGGATTACGTGAACTTCCCCAAGGAGGAATTACAGCGTTGATCTTTGGACGAATGCTTTCAATATTTGCCATTTTAATTCCCAATCTAGAACATGCATCAGTTGAGATAATTGCAGGTCCCCCTGCATTTGATACAATTACAAGTTCTCCTTTAGAAGGAAGTGGTTGTTTTGAAAAAGCTGTTGCATAGTCAAATAATTCTTCCATTGTATCAACACGGATAGCACCTGATTGTTTTAGTAGTGCATCATAGATTTCATCTGAGCCCATCAAAGCACCTGTATGAGACATTGCAGCCTTTGCACCTTCAGGACTACGTCCAGATTTTAAAACAAGAACTGGTTTTTTGAGTTTTTTAGTAATGTTTTTACAAACTTTAAGAAATTCCTGACCGTCTCCCATGTCTTCTAAATACATTACAATAACTTTGGTTTGATTGTGGTTAGCTAACATCTTAAGAATATCAACTTCGCTCATTGCAGCTTTGTTTCCCATACTAACTACTGCAGAAAAACCAATTCCCTGTGCACTAGCATCTTCAACAAGTGCAGCACATATTGCACCGCTTTGCGATACAAGTGCAATTTTACCTGACTTTGGTGTTACCTTAAGGAAAGTGGAATTCATCATTGTCTTTGGATCAAGATTCATGACACCAAGACAGTTTGGTCCAATGATTTGTATTTTGTATTTTTTAGCAATATCTTTTAGTTTTTGTTCTCTTTTTGCTCCTTCTTCATCAACTTCTTTAAAACCAGCAGTGATAATAATAACACCTTTAACTTTTTTCTTGCCACATTCTTCTAACACATCTGCAACCAAGAGATTGTTGATGACAATTACGGCAAGATCAACAGGTTTAGGAATATCCATTACACTCTTGTAAGCTGTTTTATAAAATACAGTTGGTCTTGAAGGACTAACAGGATAAACAATGCCTTTGAATCCATTCATAATATTTGAAGTGATTGTAGCTCCAACGCTACCTCGTTTATCAGATGCACCGATAATAGCTATTGATTTTGGTGAAAGAAAAACAGATTCAGCCACGTTAATTTGGACTAAAGATTTTGTATAATAAAGTTATTCATAGAAAGTTCTGATCTCATTTTTTAGCTTCCTAACATCTTTCCTGCCAAATTTTCTTTTCTTGGAACCCACAAAAGAGTGATTTTAGAAAATTTTCCTATTAGAGTCCAAGCTTCACGTGCAAGTTCTCGTAATATTTCATTATTTATTGCAAATTCATGATTTAGTTGAGAAATTGTATTTTTTGAATCGCTAAAAATAGTAATTTCTTCAGTAGAATTTACAAAATTTTTCAGTGCTGCAATTATTGCCATATATTCAGCCTGATTATTAGTTATTTCAGGTTTTTTTTCATAAAAAGAATCACCTGTCTCTTTTACAAAATAACCAAATCCTCCATTAGGACCACCTGAACCATCAACATAAACACTAATTCCCATCTTTGTATAACCTCGTCATTTTTACACTCAGATTAATTACTATCATGTAAATTATTGTAGATATAACTTGCGATACTATAGAAGCAAGATATGCATCGTAATTTATTGTTAAAAAATAATATTGTAAGAACCATCTTACTATTGTGTAGATTACCTCACCTATTCCAAGGGATGTAATAATTTTAATTAAATCATGCTTTAATCTTGCTTTATCAGTTTTACCAGATTCAAGCAAATATTTTTTTCTGTTATCGAAATAATACAGACTACCAAACGTAGAAAAATAAACTACATAATCAACTAACAGTGTATAACTAGTATTAAGATAAGCTGCTTGTTCTGATAATATTTGAGCAACAATTGCAGAGATTATAATTGACGCTGCAAAAGCGATAAGAATATTTTTGTTTAGTGAAAAATATTTGTTATATTTTTTTAGCATAAAATTATTAATTTCACTCTACAATTAAACTAGTCTAAAGTAATCTTCAAGAAAATTAACAATCCGGCTAGTTCAGCAATACCAACTCCTAACATGTATGGGAATATTTCATGTGAAAAGAGTTCATCCATTGAGAAATATGCAAATGCCCCAATAACATTATGAAGGAATAGCATACCTGCAACTACAATCATACCTAAAGGAAGCTGAGCTCTTGTCTTTGAGTATATTTTTCCAAAAATGCAAATTAAGACTACAAGTACTACCATATTAGCAATGGAAACAATAGATAGCAGTAGAGAATTAGATTCCATTTAGAGAGAAGCATCTCCTAATCTTTTATTTACTTTTATCCAGTTTTCCTTCAATTTCTTCA
>CAZQXU010000093.1:0-4578 GCA_964597385.1 uncultured Nitrosopumilaceae archaeon
ATAACATCGTTATATTATAAATACATGAGGAAAAATAGGCACAGCTAAATAGCTTTAGCTAAGCTCTAGAGTTAAGCTAATGAAAAATTCTGAGCCTTTATAATTTAGAAATATATCAAATATGCATGCGAGATATTACAACTATTAGAATTAGCAAAGATACTCACAAAGAGATTCTCAAGATAATGGGTCAGATCCAAGCTAGAACTGGAGAGATTCCAACACTTGATGATGCATTGCAAGAGATGCTTGAGAACTACAAAAAGAAATCAAAGAAGTAAGAAGAGATAAAATAATTTAAAAATTCACTAAATAGGTCTACGGTGAATAACTATGTCATCAGATTTTATGTTTGAAATTATTTTTTCTGCATATTTGTGAGCTGATTTATGAAATGTGGGTTCTTTAAGTAATTTAACGAATTTTTTATAGTTCATAATATCATCATCATAACCAAATAAGTAGTAAAATGGAAATTTAGGTCGTTCATTTGGAGGAATTACAAAAAAGAGTTGTCCTAGTTGATAACCTGTAAAATAAGCAACGTCAAGATAATGTTTTGATTTTAGATTTAGTTTGATTAAATAGTCATAAGAGTCAATTACTCTCATTGCTCTTTCAGGATTAGAAGCAAGACCAGAATGACCATTAGTCAGAATATGTTCAAAGGAATGTTGAAGTCCATCTTGATACATTAATGAATACACAGAATCAGGATATTTACGAAGAAGTGCAGATGTAATATGTTGATGCGCCATTCTTGTTTCATATAATAATTCTTCAATACCTGAAAAATGTTCATCAGGTATCATTTGATTTTGTTTGGCAAGATTTTCTTTTAATTTTTTAATAAAGAAAGAACCATTTGTGATAATAGGGATAACTTTTATTTTCAACGATGTTAGTTTTTCTTCAGCTTTTTCATCTAATGTTACAGCATAGAAAGTAGGAATCAATCCTTGAACATCCTTACTAAGTAATTTGTATAATTTTTGAAAATCTTCATCATCAAATGAAAATCCAATGAATATCATTGTTTTTGATAAAAAATGGGTTTTTAATTTTGCACCAACAATTCCTGTTTTCAATGAATTGTAACATTTTTTGTAATCTTTTTCTGTTGCTACAATAGAACCATAATTGTAAATTGAACCATGTAATTTGAAGACTTTACGACCTGGAATATCTTCGAATACAGCATAATCCTCTCCAGTCACTATAGGAGTTGCATCGCATTCTCTTTCAAAAAAATCATCCCAATTCGTGGTAAATATTTCATGTATGTGAGGTATAGTTGAAAGTTCTCTATGAAATTTTGTTGCTTCATTATAAAGTTCAGGGAATGTCTTAACATAATCTATTCTCTCTTTTATAGCAAGCAAAAGATCTTTCCTACTTCTAGGAGGAGAGCAATATAGACTCATAAGTTTAGAAAAGACAATATTTTCATCTTCAGGAATTTTAAGAATATTTTTGATGTCTTGATATAAACTAGAAGGATAAACATTCTTACTTTCAGTACTGATTCCAGCACCTGCAAAAATTATGAGTTGACCTGAATTACATGCATCAACAATTTGAGAGGGGAGTTCAAATGATTTGTTTGTTTTACAAATGCTGCATTGTGTTTCAGTACAACCTTCCTCTAAATGTACAGGAACATCAGGATTAGAAATCAATGCATCCCATTACAGGAACAACTATTCATCTTTTATGATTATAATTGAAATTTCACTAAAAAAAGCCTAATTAAGATAATACTAATTAGCGGTTGCAATTCCTTTCAGTAATTCATTCAAATCACGAGTTGGAGCATAATCATAACGTGGTTCTAGATAATCGTAAGTTTTCACTTGATACCATCCATCATAATCCACTAATCCTTCATAGATTTTATCAGGAGGTACAATAGGATCTAATCCTTCATAGTAGATTTCAATGAATTTCTCCCCACAGCAAGGACATGTGCTTAATGGAGGCTCTTTTTCGATTTTTAATTTGCTATATGAGAGATTGCCTAGCCACGTAACTGTATGATTTCCTTTACGTATACCACAATGAGACATCAGATATGATACTGTTTGAAATACAGATTCTCGAACTCCCAAATATTTGATAAACCAACCATATTTACTAAAAGTTTGAGCAATGTTTTGAATATATCCAAATCCAATCAGATGGAAGTGTGGAGAGTAGTAGAACTGTCGAGTATTTTTATGAAATCTAAATGGATGAAATATCATCATTGCTCCTTTTAGCTCAATATTTTTGATGATTGCACTCATTCTTTTTCGTAGTATCGGCACAGGTGTATTGTATTGAGATGCTGGAATGCTTAGCACTACATGTATTGGTTTTGCTGCAGATAATGTAGAATAAGTATTGATTCTTTTTGTTGCTTTGTTTGCTTCACGTGCTATCCATTTTCTATAACATATTTTGCAACTTCCACGATAGCAAGAGCGTTGAAACTGTTTTACATATACAGTATTTTGATAACCTAACTTTGCATGAGATTCAGAGTTTAAACATCCTACTGTTTTCCATATTCCACACCAGCAATGTGGTTCGTTAGTTGCTGGAAGTTTCCATTCATTGTGTTCAATGGTTTTCCAGTTTGTAAGAAATTGATGTTCTTCAATCCAGTCATGTACTTTTTGTAAAGAACCACTTTGCTTAGAGGCAGGGCGTAAAAATGGAATTAAAGATTGATTTTTAGTCATGTATCTTTTCTTCTGAAATTAGAAATTTTTTTTCTTGAGAGCGATAGCATGAATTACAGAGAGATAGAGAATAATTTCCTAAAAGTCCACCATCAAAAATTAGTTTGAATGTTTTCTTTGCATCACACTGACAAGAGAAAATAGAAAGAGTCAATTCATTTATCCCAATGTTTGAGTAATTCTCTTATGATTTCATCAAAAGTAGAATCTTTAGTTTCGAGTGTAGCGAGTTGATCACGAACACTTTTGCTTACCGCGATAGTTGTAGATTCCATGAGTAATATATTGAGAATAACTTATATAACATAATTCGTTATATTTTCATGGAGAAATAACAATTAATGTTATCTGAATTATCAAGAAAGCGCATTAAAGAACGAAAGACGTTAAAGCATTCAAACCCATCACAGTTTCTAAAAAGAATAAGAGAGCAAAGCAATATTGCCATAAAAGATCTTACACTAGTTGCAGATAATTTTGAACCTGATCAAATCAGCGATGCGATTACTGCAAAGAATCTAGAGCCATTTATCATGGCAGTATTGAAACCAAAAGACAAGAGGTCAGCTGAAATTATGGAGATGTTGGCAAACAGAGTATTTCAAAAATTGATAGGAGAGTTGCCAATCAGCATTGTAAATGAATTGGGGGCAGATATTGGAAAAACATGGACATATTCCAAGCTTGCAGTGGAACTCTGGGATAAATCATCTAAAAAATAACACAATTCAAAAGTTAAGCTAATCTAACTTAGCTGATTGATTATACTAATTGCTTGATCAACTAATGGTTGTAACTGAGATGATAGTCCTTTTGATTTTATCAATGCGTTTGCTTCATTTACAAATGCATTAAGTTGATTGATAGTTGTGTCGGTATTTCCTTTATCAAGACTCTTGATAATATTATCAAGTTTTACAATAAGTGAATTACCTTGTCCTTTGTTCAAGGTTCCATTATTGACTAAATTCTGTACTTGATCAATAATATTTTGGATTTTTTGTGTTGGTGTTAGATCAGAACTTACAGCCCATCCAAATGTTGCAGGAGTAGCATCAGAATTTGTAGCACCATCTATGGCTTTTACATTAAAGGTATGAGAACTAACAGATAGTCCAGTATATGTTACTGGACTGGTACATGAAGCAAATGCTCCTCCATCAAGACTGCATTGGAATCCTGTTACTCCAACATTATCAGTTCCAGCAAATGCAAATGTTATAGAATTGGAAGTTGTAGTGCCACCATTAGTAACTGGTGCAGATGCCCCATCAAGGGCTGATGAGATGGCAGTATCTGGAGAGGTTGTATCTACAACTGTAATTGTAAATGAGCCTGAGGATGTGTTGGATGATGAATCAGTCACACTACATGAAATAATTGTAGAACCCAAGGCAAAGATAGAGCCTGAGATAGGAGTACATGTTGGAGTAAGAGTACCATCAACTACATCTGCTGCTGTTGTAGAATATGTAACTGGAGCACCTGATGAGCTTGTTGCTTCTGCAGTAATGTCAGATGGTAATTGTAGTACGGGGTTGGTTGTATCTACAACATTAACACCAAATGAAGCAGTATTTGTGTTACCATGAGAGTCAGTAGATGAACAACTTACAGTGGTGGAACCAAGTCCAAAGACATTACCTGATACAGGGGTACAAGATATAGATACATCTCCGTCAACAGAGTCAGATGCTGTTGCAGTGTAAGATACTGTTGCACCTGATGAGCTTGTTGCTTCTGCAGTAATGTCAGATGGAATAGTTAGTGTTGGAGAAGTAGTATCTACAACAGTTACAGTAAATGAACCAGTGGATGTATTTCCTGCTGCATCTGAAACTGTACATTCTACAGT
>CAZQXU010000094.1:0-2752 GCA_964597385.1 uncultured Nitrosopumilaceae archaeon
GAAGTAGATAAAAAAGATCTTAAAAAATCAGGTGTTGATGAGGTGTTTGGTCCAGGCACACCATTAAATGAAATAATTGATCATATCACCAATGGAGTTTCAAAATTAAGAAAATTATAATAAATTACTCTGTAGAGTCAGGCCACATCATTTTACGCATTTGCTTCCCAACTTTCTCAATTTGATGTGCTTCAGTCTCTTTCATGTATTTATCAAATGAATCTTTACCATGTTTATGATATTCATCAATCCATTCTTTATTGAAAGTTCCATCTTGAATCATTTTTAGAACTTTTTTCATGTTGTCTTTACTATCACTAGTAATTACCATCGGACCACGAGTCAAACCACCATATCTAGCAGTTTCACTAACGCGTCTCCACATTCCATTGATTCCATATCGTTGAATCATATCTACAATTAATTTTAGTTCGTGTAATACCTCAAAGTATGCAATTTCTGGCTGATAGCCTGCCTCAACTAGGGTCTCAAATGAAGCTTGTATCATGGATGCAGCACCACCGCAAAGATCTGCTTGTTCTCCAAACCAATCAGTTTCAACTTCTTCTTTGAATGTGGTTTGAATTAATCCTGCACGTGCACTGCCAATCGCCTTTGCAATTCCTAGTGTTCTATCCCAAGCTTTTCCAGTGAAATCTTGATGTACTGCAACAATTGATGGAGTACCAAAGTTTTCAAGATATGTTTCTCGTACTTTAGAGCCAGGACCTTTTGGTGCAACCATAATAATATCAACATCTTTTGGGGCATCAATCCATTTCCAATGAATAGCAGCTGCATGTGAAAATGATAATGCTTTTCCTTTAGAGAGATTTGGTCCAATTTCAGATTTGTAAACTTCAGATTGGATCATATCGGGAAGTAATATGTGAATTATATCGGCTTTTTTGCATGCATCAGATACAGACATTACTTTATGACCATCAGATTCAGCTTTTTTCCAGCTGTTTCCACCTTTCTTTAGACCAACAATTACGCTAAGACCAGAATCTTTCATATTGTTTGCTTGTGCATCTCCTTGAATTCCGTAACCAATCACGGCAATTGTTTGATCTTTTATTGGGTCTAAGCTGATATCTTTATCCTTCCATGTTTTTGCCATATAATTACTCAAAATATTGCAAATATTAACTATAGAATTTCATATTTCAATAATTTTGTTGCAACCACGACACTTTACTATGACCTTATCTCCTGGCAGTCGGTGAAATCTCTTTGAGCCACAATTGGGACAAATTGGGCAGGCGCGTATCGGATCCATTAGTATTCAGTCGGTTTTGTATCTGATTTTGATATTATTTCTAGTCGTTTTTTGCCATTGATCTTTTGTAAAAATTTTGCAACAGCCCCAGGAACAAGTGATTGCCAGTTATCATCAGATATTATCATTTGACGGATATGAGATGCATTGTATTGTGATCTTTCTAGAAATTTTGGGATTATTACATCAATTGAAGAATCTGCAAGTAACATTTTGACATAATCATTACCACTGTATACTTTATCAAAATGAGGTAGAGCCGATTTTAAAAAAGATGACCAAGTTGCAATATTGAATTGATTTTCAATTGCGACAATAAAACATCGAGACAAATTAATTTCAGATTCTTTTAATGAATCGTGGATCATTTCAATTCGTTCACCAGCTGTAAAAGGATCCTTTTCCAAATAATTGAATTGTGAGCTAGTGATTGCAATTATTACCTCATCACATTGATTAAGAATTTGTTTAACCAAATCTAAATGCCCCAAATGGAAAGGCTGAAACCTACCCATCATCAATCCACGCATAAAATATGATAATTTTTGATTTAATTAAATGAGTCTATTTGATCGGACCGCTACCAAGAATTCTAATGGTTGTTGATTCTGGTTTTAAAATTACTGCAATATCGCCTGTATTGCATACTATTGGCTTTTCAAATTTTAGTTTCAAAGGAGTGATTGATGAAAACTTGGCTGCTTTTATTTGCAGACCTATACTAACAAGACATCCTTGATTTTCAGCAATGTCGGTTTTATAAAATGGGCTTTTAGTAAAATCAATCTCAATTTCAGATTTTACATTAACAGTTCCTTCTTTTGCAATAATATCACCTCGTCCTACCTCATCAGGTTTTGCACCCTTTACCGCGAGACCAACTCTTGCAGGACATATGGATTCTTCAACCGGATCATCATGCATTTGAATCGATTTTATCATCACATCAATGCCTGCGGGATATAGTTTGAGATTATCATATTGTTTGATTATTCCACTTGTTACTTTACCAAGAATTACAGTTCCAACACCTTTGACATCAAAGCAATGATCAACTACCATTCTAGGTGAATCAGTGTTTGAAGTTGGTTGAACTTTATCCATTTCTTCTTTTAGCTTGTCCTGTTCAACTTTTAGATATTTTTCAACTACGGTACCTTTTATCATTGAATTTAATTTTGATTCATCAACATCAAAAGTATGAGATAATATTCCTTGAGTTTTTTTTAGTATATCAAGTGCAATAATTTGTTCACCAGTGAATTTGTCAAGTTTATCAACAAGAAATATGACAAATTCGGCCAGATTGATCGATTGTAAAAGGGGTTGAATTTTATCTGGAAATCCACTAGGAGTCACCCAAGTTTTGATAATATCAGATTCCTTTCTATCATAAAGAGAAAGATCAGTTACAGTTCCTTTTTTGCCAAAGTCTGCTGCAATGTCTTGTTTTCCTAAGACTACAAAATT
>CAZQXU010000094.1:2852-4542 GCA_964597385.1 uncultured Nitrosopumilaceae archaeon
TAGATTTGTTTTCGGATTACTTTTTCTTTTTATCCAAGACAATTGCCTCCGAGATGGTCGATTACACTACAAGATAATAAACATTATTTAGAATTCATAAATTAAAAAATCATTCAAACCTTTTGTAAATGTACAATGGATCAGAAATTAAAAGAGTTTCGAATCAACCATAGTACAAAAATTTTATCAGCATGAATATTCAGATAGATCTTCAGAATCATCAGTCTTTTGATCAATCACGTTCAAATGGTATAGGATTAGTTTATGGTATTGCGTCATACTTGATCTTATCAAACAACCTGTTTTGAAATATAAAAAGAAGACTGAGGAATCATACTAGAGTAATGCTTAAGGAAACGATGACAAGACTGCAGCATAACTTGCAAATCTATGATTTTTAGGCTTGACAGATTTTTGTTGATATTTCGAGATTGTTTTCCCTACTGCACCATTTAATCCCAAAGGACCGTTGACAAATTTTTCTTTGTTTGCCCAATTCAAAACTTCATCAGATGGGCTAAAATAATTTACAATTTTACCTCGGATTATTTTGTCAAGCAGTTTACCATATTTTTTTGATGAAGGCACATCACTGGTGATTGACGCACCAAAAAAATACACGCTTTCTATAATTCCAACATTTTGAGATTTTTTTGCTAAATTCTCAACAGTGCTAAGAATTACCTGAGAGCCTAAAGAATGACCCATAAGACGAATCTTTGTGTTAGGACTAGCAGATTTAAAATCTTCAATAAACTTTGCTAAATTTCGACCATTTTTTTGTGCAATTAGTTGGCCTGAACGAAGTGCACGCTTAGCATGCTTTAGAAGATGAGCCCCAGCAGTATTAGAATCATAGCTAAATCCAATCACAGGATGACGATATCCTAAATTAGATAATCTATTTTTAGCAAGAGTAACTTTTGCAATAGCTCCGGCATTATCATTTCTAAGCCCATGAATAATAATTACAAGTTCTTTAGAACCGATAAGATTATCAAAATATTTTTTTGGATATAAAAAATATGAAGTGTTTTTGATAGTCTTACCAGACATCAAGTCATAATATCCCCTAGTAGAGATTCTTGGGATAGTTTTTTTCATTCTGCTGGGCCTAGTTGTTGCTTATATTTTGCAATATCTTCATCGTCTACTCTAGCAAATAGAGGATATACTTCGCCTAAGACATGTCCAGATTTAACACCGATGTCAGAAATAGATCTCCACTTGTTTTCATTGACTTTACCATCGAGTCCAATTTGATCCCATATCTTTTGAGAAGATTCGGGAATAAATGGAAACAATGCAATTGCCATACTACGTGCAGCATTTACTGATAAAAACACACAGGTCGTAGTTCCAGGTTCTTTCTTCCAAGGTTCTTTATGTTGAAAGTATTGATTGAAAAAGGATGAAAACTCCATGATTTTCTTTAGAGCCCTATCCAAATGATTTTGTTCCATCAAAACTCCTAGTTCTACAGAAAGATTCTTTATCTTATTTTCAGCCTCTATGTCTTTATCATCGTACTTTTCAGTTTCAGGAATTATTCCATCAAACGCTTTTTTTGTAAATCCTAATGCACGGTTAACAAAATTTCCAAGATTGCCAATCAATTCAGAGTTAATTCTATTTGTAAATTCATTCCAATCAAAATTCAAATCATCTTGCGAGTATGGATTGATTGCAA
>CAZQXU010000095.1:0-4525 GCA_964597385.1 uncultured Nitrosopumilaceae archaeon
CGCCAGGTAAGGGATTCGAACCCCTGCACGCTTGCGCGTAGCCGTTTTCGAGACGGCCGCCGTTCCACTTGGCTAACCTGGCAAGAAATCTTAGAAATACCACATAATAAAGCAAATCAGAAACAATTTTTCAAAATAATTTATGCGGAATCTATATCAAATAATTCATTCTGAAAGCGCTTGATTATTTGATGTTTAGTTTTGCCCCATTCTTCTTCAGATACATTATCAGAGAAGATTGAACGAAATTCAACAGATTTAGAGTTTTTCAAAATAGTTTGTTTTTCATCATCAGATAAAGGAAAATATGAAATAATTTTTAAAAAACTATTTTGAGATTCTTTAATGTCGTATATTTTCTCTCTCAAGTTTACAGATAAATTCAAATGATTCACCACATGACTAGAGTTTTCTTTTTTATATATTCAATTGTGTTTATTACGATCTGTATTTCAAACGATAAAGACAAAATAGCTCAAAAATCAACGACAATTAATGGGATTAAACCTCAAAGAGTTAGTAGTAAGAGAGAAAACAACTCTGGAATCATTTTCATCAAAAGTAATAGCAATTGATGCGTATAATGCAATTTATCAGTTCTTGGCAAGTATTAGAGGCCCAGATGGATTACAGCTGTCGGATTCGGAGGGTAGGATAACTAGTCATCTTAGCGGGTTACTTTATAGAAATATCAATTTTTTATCATTAGGAATAAAACCAGTCTATGTATTTGATGGAAAACCACCATCGTTGAAAACTGCAGAGATCGAAAGAAGAAAACAGATCAAAAAAGACGCTACAGTAAAATATGAAAAAGCAATTGCTGAAGGAAATTTAGAAGATGCAAGAAAGTTTGCACAGCAAACAACTAGCATGAAAGACGGGATGGTTAAAGAGTCAAAACAAATTTTATCATATTTCGGAATTCCATTCATTGATGCAGCATCTGAAGGTGAAGCAACTGCAGCCCATCTTACAATTACTGGACAAGCTTATGCCTCTGCAAGTCAAGATTTCGATTCCATTCTTTGTGGAGCAAAGAGGCTGATTAGAAATTTTACAAACAGTGGAAGAAGAAAGATTCCAAACAGAAACACGTATGTGGAAATTGAGCCTGAGATTATTGAGACTCAAAAAACCCTAGATGCGTTAGAAATTACCAGAGAGCAAATAGTAGATATTGGAATTTTAATTGGTACAGATTTTAATCCAAATGGATTTGACAGGATAGGACCAAAAACGGCATTAAAAATGATAAAACAGCATTCACGACTAGAAGATATTCCGCAAATTCAAGAACAATTACAAACAATAGAGTATGAAAAGATTCGAAAAATATTTCTTGAACCTGTTGTGACAGATGTGGATGAGATAGTCTTTGGGAAAGTAGACTATGAAGGAATGACAAATTATCTAGTCAAAGAGAGAAGTTTTTCTGAAGATAGAATTCAATCTTCGTTGAATCGACTAAAAAAAGCATTAGAAAAAAAGAGTCATAATTTAGATCAGTGGTTTAGCTAAGTTGTAGGATTCATTAATGCTGCACGTTCTCTGACTTTCTTATCTACTGGTGCCATAACATACTGATTTGGCTCTCCCCTACATTCACCAATATTTACTGCAAACCCATCTGATGTCTCTGCAATACAACCTGACTCAGTTACTGCAACAATTCTTACTAGCTCCATGTTTTCTGCTGGAGCCACATACCACATTAGATATGCAAATAGCAATAGAGCCCCAGATGCAATAATTCCACTGATGATAAATATGGAGTTATTCTTTGATGTTTTCTTTGTGTTTCCACCTACTGCTGACATGATTTAATTACACAAATATCACATAAAAAGAAAGTTGTACAATATCACAGTTGATTTTTAGAGATTTAATTCATACTAGGATTTCAGGTGATTTAATCTTCAAAGAAATAGATCAAAATTTAATATTAAAAAGCAGGGTAAACAAGATTTCAATTTAATAACTAGTCAAAGGTAAAATAAAAAATGCCACAAACAGAAGCAAGAAAAATTCTCAAAGATGCACCGATTATGTGGAGAAGAATAAACTCCATTGGAATTATTCTTGATTGCAATTCCACTTATGCTAGCAAGTTAGGATACGCAAAGAGTGAGATTCTAGGCAGGACAATATTTGAACATGTGCCTAAAGATTCGTGGGAAGCAATGAATGACTCACTAAAAACATGGTTTGAGACGGGAAATGTCACAGATAGAGAAATTACTTTTAAGAGACAAGACGGAAGTACTTTTCCAGGGATCTTACACGCGGTGAGTCTTTATGATGAAAAGAAAAACTTGCTTGGAAGTAATACCGTAATTTTTGATCTTACAGAACTAAATGACAAAAAAATTAAAGAATTTGAAGAGTACTTCAAAGAAGCTAAAGAAAAGATTGATGAAATTAAAAAAAGCGAATATAACAATTTAGATGAAAATTCTAAATCAGAATATGACGGCTTGAGAAAAATGTTTGAAATGCTGGTAACAACTGATTTAAGATCTTTAAAAAAATAAAATTATTTGGTTTTATTTTGAATTGATTTTTGTAATTCATCAAATGCAGATTGAATTTCAGATACTGCAGCGCCATCTTCCAAAGTACTGACATCACCAATAGTCTCTTTGTTTGCTATTGCCTTTAGCAGTCTTCGCATAATTTTACCACTACGGGTTTTTGGTAATTTAGATACAAAATAGATCTGTTGCGGAGTAGCAATTGCACCAATATCATTTCTTATCTTTATAGACAATTCTTTTTCTAAAAGGGTAGTATCTTTTGTTACATTTTGTTTTAATACTACAAATGCAATTATGATTTCTCCTTTAATCTCATCTGGAATTCCACAAACAGCTGATTCTGCAACATCATTATGAGAAACAAGACAGCTTTCAAGCTCGGCAGTCCCTATTCTATGACCGGATACTTTGAGTACATCATCTGCTCTTCCAAGTAACCAAAAGTAACCATCTGAATCTTTTAGTGCATAGTCACCAGGATAGTAATAATTTTTGTACTTTGACCAATACACATCACGGTATTTTTTATCATCTCCCCATAAAGTCAAGAGCATTCCAGGCCAAGGATTTTTGATTAGTAAATATCCCTTGGTGTTTGCAGGCACTTCATTTCCAGATTCATCAACTACAGATATTTGCAATCCGGGAATTGGAAGAGTTCCAGAGCCTGGCTTTAGTGGGATTGTTTCCAATCCAGGCAATGCAGAAATTAACATGCCGCCAGTTTCAGTTTGCCACCAAGTATCAATTATCGGACATTTTTCTTTTCCAATTATTTTGAAATACCATCGCCATACCTCTGGGTTAATTGGTTCACCGACACTTCCTAAAAGTCTAAGAGATGAGAGATCAAATGAATTTGGAAGTTCGTTTCCAAATTTCATAAACATTCGAAGTGCAGTAGGAGTAGTATAGAAAATTGTAACTTTGTATTTTTCAATGATATCCCACATTCGTGATGCGTCTGGAAAATCTGGTGCACCTTCATACATTACTTCTGTTGCACCATGTAAAAGTGGACCATAAACCACATAGCTATGTCCTGTGACCCAACCAATATCAGCTGTACAAAAAAACACATCAGAATCTTTAATGTCAAATGCCCACTTGAATGTGGAATGTAAGTGTGTCAGATAACCTCCGGTTCCATGCAGTACGCCTTTTGGTTTTCCTGTTGTTCCAGAGGTATACAAAATGTAAAGAGGATGAGTACTATCTAATTTTTCTGCAGGAAATACATCAGGGGCATTTTCCATTAATTGATTCCAAAGCTTGTCTTTTGAAGAAAGATGGATTTTATTTTTTGTTCTTTCAACTACAATTATATTTTGAACAAAATCAAGATTACTAATCGCGTCATCGATTACTTCTTTTAGTTTAATTACATTGCCGCGTCTATACCCACCATCAGCAGTAATTACTATTTTTGATTTTGAATCTTCAATTCTATCTTTAATTGCTGCGGAACTAAATCCAGAAAATATAACAGTATGAGTTGCACCAATTCTGGCACATGCAAGCATCGATATTGGCAATTCAGGAATCATCGGAAGGTAGATAGTCACTCGGTCTCCTTTCTGCACACCAAGTGATTTGAGGACATTTGCAAGTTTTTGGACTTGTTTCCACATGTCTCGGTAAGTAAGAATACGTGAATCACCATTCTCGCCTTCCCACAGTATAGCAGGTTTTTCAGCCTTGTATTGCTGATGAATATCAAGTGTATTGTATGATGCGTTAATTGTGCCTCCTACAAACCATTTAGCAAATGGAGGATTCCAGTCCAATGTTTTTTCCCAAGGGGAAAACCAACTGAGATTTTTTGCTTGGTTATCCCAAAAAGAGACAAAATCAAATGATGCATCTTTTCTTGTTTGAGTGTCATTATTTCCAAGACCGATATTAAATTCTGACATCAAAATAGTGTAGAGATTCAGACTTGTAAATGTTAAAGAAAAATAATTTAAAAAAAGTTAAGATGCTTCCAT
>CAZQXU010000096.1:0-2198 GCA_964597385.1 uncultured Nitrosopumilaceae archaeon
TCTTCAAATCCATTATATCTTTCAGGAACTAGCGGACAAGCATCAACAGAGTCTAAAATTCCATCAAAGTCAGCATCTAAATCTCCAGGATTATCAGGACAACCGTCATTATCGATATATCGATTCCAAGTTTCTGGTTCAGTTGGACATTGATCTAATGAATCTCTAATTCCATCATTATCAGAATCCATTATAGAAATATCAGGACAACCGTCAGTGTCTTGATAACCATTAACAACTTCAGGTTCTAATGGGCATTTATCTAATAGATCAGCAATGCCATCACCATCAAAATCTGAAGAAGATGTATTGAATATTTTATCAGGACAACCGTCAGTGTCTTGGAATTTATTGTAAGTTTCTTTTTCCGTTGGACATGCATCTTCAGAATCGATAATTCCATCTCCATCTCTATCAATCAATGATGCAGTATCAGGGCAACCGTCGTCATCTCTGAATCCATTAAATGTTTCAGCACGAGTTGGACATAAATCTGCATAATCTCTAATTCCGTCACCGTCAGAATCTGGAGCTGTTTTATCATCTGCAACATAATCAGGGCAACCGTCATCATCTTGGAATTTATTATAAGTCTCTTTCACTGTAGGACATTGATCTACACTGTTTGGAATTCCATCTTGATCTGAATCAGCAGTAATTGAATAAACAGGAATGTCAGGACAACCGTCAGTGTCTTCAAATTTATTATATCTTTCAGGTTCTAATGGACATGCATCATCAATATCCATAATACCATCACGGTCTGAGTCATTTAGTTTTCCAGTGAATGAAGGAACTGAATCAGGACAACCGTCATAGTCAGCATATTGATTGAATGTTTCTTTTTGGTTAGGACATGTATCAGATTTGTCAGGAATTCCATCACCATCTGCATCACTAAAGGTAGTATCTAAAACAACATCAGGACAACCGTCAGTGTCTCTATAACCATTAAAAGTTTCAGGCTCTGTTTGACAAAAATCAATTTTATCAATAATACCATCATTATCAGTATCAACAAATGATGAATCAGTAACAGTGTCAGGACAACCGTCAGTGTCTTGGAATTTATTGTAAGTCTCAGCACTTAGCGGACATAAATCTAAATGATCTGGAACACCATCTCTATCTCTATCTGAACCAGAACCAAAAGTATCTGGACAACCGTCAGTGTCAAAGATACCGTTAAACGTTTCAGGTTGAGTTGGACACAAATCTAGAACATCAATAAAACCATCACCATCAGAATCAGGAGGTCCTCCAGAAGCAGTTCCAGGAGCAGTATCTGGACATCCATCAGTATCTTGGAATTTATTGTAATTTTCTCTCAAACTTGGACATAGATCAATATTATCTTGAATTCCATCAAAGTCCTCATCATACCATGGAACAAAATTAGATGGACAGCCATCAATAATACCATTATAATCTTCTTGGAGGTTAGGACAACTATCTATATCATCTGCAACTCCATCACGATCTAAATCATCAGTAGCAGCAAATACAGGACTTGTAGAAATGCCAATTATTATGGCTAAAAATAAAAATATGAATCCCATACGTATTTCTTTCAAAGCTTAAATTTACGTCAAAGATCCAGTTATTAAACTTCACTCTGAAATCGGCTAAAAATGGGAAAAGTTTTGAGAGTTATTTTCAAGAAAAAACAAGGATCACGATCAATTTAAGTAAAGCAAAACAGATTTTTTGCATATGAGTTGTTCTGGAGAAATAGTTGATGAAGAGAAACTAATACAGATCAAACCGGGAATCTCACAACAATTAAAAAAAGCAAAATATGGTGTTGCAGATCATTCTACAGTAGAACTTTGTCATTGGACAAAAAAATCATTCAAGCATGAAGGAAGTTGTTACAAGCACAAATTTTATGGAATTTCAACTCACAGATGTATGGAATTTTCTCCTGCTGGAATGCATTGTGAAAATCGGTGTGTGTATTGTTGGAGACCAATGGAATTTTATGATTCATTAAAAATGGAACCAGAAAAAGTTTCTGAACCAAAAGAAATACTAACAAAGTTAATGGAAGAACGAAAAAAATTGATAATGGGATATTATGGAGATTCTAGAAATGATAAACAAAGATTAGATGAATCATTATTACCAAGTCATTATGCTATTTCACTTTCCGGTGAACCAACAATGTATCCAAAGCTTCCAGAATTAATAAAATATCT
>CAZQXU010000096.1:2298-4488 GCA_964597385.1 uncultured Nitrosopumilaceae archaeon
ATATTGCAAAACAATCAAAGATCCATTAATCGTTGGATTTCAGCTTATTCAAATACCAATTAGAAAATTTTTTTAATGCATTGTATCTATGAGATAAATCATTTTTATTGTTAAGCTGTGCAAATGTTTGATTGAGATTTTTAGGAATAAATATCGGATCATACCCCCACCCAATTCCATTTTGAGATTTAGAAATAGTTCCATCAATTTTTGCTTCAAATGATTTACAATTTGCTTTATCATGATAAGAAATAATTGAAACAAATTTGGCTTTTCTATTTTTTTTTAAAAGTTGTAAAATCCCTTTGTTACCAATTGTTTTGAAAACATATGAAGAATAAGGTCCAGGAAATCCATCTAGTGAATCTATGAAAAGTCCATCATCTTCTATTATTATTGGTTTTTTACATTTTTGAAATGCCTGCACCGCTTTTTTAGATGCAATTTCTTTGAGAGAAGAAGACTGAATTTCTTCAAGATCGTATTTAAAAAATTTTAGATTAATACCAAAGGACTTTAAAATTTTTTTTGCTTCTTGATATTTGTGAGGATTTGATGATACAAAGAAAAGATCAGACGACTGTTGCATATCTTCCTCTACTTTCAATATCAGATACTGAGTGCATAATTTTTGAATAGGTTATAGTACCAACTACAGATTTGTAGCCAGAAAGAAAATTTTTCCATGCAGATTCCATGATTTTTGCATGTGCGCTGTTAAGAATTTCTTTTATTAATCGCAAATCTACAGCATGATCTTCAGATTTGATTGTTTTCTGAGATAAACCAAAATCAATCACATATACTTTATTTTTGTATAAGATAAAATTTGAGGTTGTTAAATCACCGTGCATTATACCATTTTTATGCATAATTCCAACAAGTTTGCCAATTTCCTTGGATAATTTTATTATCTTCAAATCAGATAAATCGTGAACTGGTATACCAGGAATTTTTTGCATTAGAATAGATGAATTTGTTAGATTTACAAAGTATACAAGAGGAGTTGGAATTCCAAATGACTTTACTTCTGAAATCATTTGAGATTCTTTAATAGTTCTTTGTTTTCGAATTTTTGCATCAAGAATAGGATTACGATATGGTTTTGTCTTTCTTATTTTCAATATTGATGGTAAATTACTCCATTCTGTAAGATAGATATCTGCTTCTGCACCTTTTTTTAGTATCTTCATAAAATAGATAATTGAAATGTTATAATTTAGAGTTATTTAGTATAATTTATCATTAAAATTATAACCTAGAGACACTGGTAAAAACGAATCATGGAAGACGGAGAAAAGAGGTTAAAACAAGAAGATTGTAACGAAGATAAACTTGGTGCAGGAATTTTAACTTTAACTAATAAAAGATTGGCTTTTGATAAGACAAAATCACGAATGATGGACTTTTCAAAGCGTTTTGGAGATACAGTAATGGATATTTCATTAAATGATGTAGACAAAGTGTGGAAAGAGGGACGTCTGATAAAAAAAGTATGCTTCACTGCAAAAACAAAAGAAGGTGAACAGACATACAAGTTTGGAGTTTTTAATACAAAAGATTGGCTAAAAAATATTGAAAATGCCATAAAAGAGCATAAAAATCAATAATCTATTTTGACTGAATCTAATCGCCATGATTGTCGTACAAAGGTTTCTTCAATAGAAACACCATTTTTTACTTGAGATTCTAGCAATCCTGTCCAACATATTTGACTGCCACAATCACCTGCATATTTTTGAGGTGCAATAAAAAATTTGCAAGCATGTCTTTTACAAACATCTTGTAACATTTCAGATAATCTATTATTTGCAGCAACACCTCCAACAACCAGCAGTTCTTTTTTTCCTGTAAATGATAATGCTCTCTCTACTACTTCACTGATCATTGCAAATGCAGTCTCTTGTAACGAAAAACATGCATCAGATTTACTTTTTTTTACAATTGATTTTGTTGCAGACAGCAATCCGGAAAACGAGACATCATTTCCTTTTACAGAATACGGTAGTAGAACATAATTAGAAGTGGATGAAGCTAACTCTTCAATATTTTTCCCACATGGTGATGCAAACCCTATTGATCTTCCAAATTGATCTAATAGTTGTCCTAGTGTAATATCTAGTGTTTCTCCAAATACTCTCCATTGTTTATTTAGAAATGCAAGAAGCATTGTATGTCCACCAGAAACTA
>CAZQXU010000097.1:0-1520 GCA_964597385.1 uncultured Nitrosopumilaceae archaeon
TTAATCAATGAAGGAAAAATTACTCGTGATCAAATTTTCATTAGTACAAAAAATGGATATATTACTAATGATGCTGATGTAAGACAAGAATTTTGGGAATACATTAAAACCGAATATACTCAAAAAGGGATACTAAAAGAAGGTGATGTCTCATCTGGATATCATTGTATGACTCCAAGATATCTTGATGACCAACTAGAACGTAGCTTAAAAAACCTAGGTTTGGATTGTGTTGATTTGATATATTTGCATAATGCTATAGAGGGTCAAATCAAAGATATTTCAAAAGAAAAATTTTTGGAAAACTTAAAACTTGTCTTTGAATTATATGAACAAAAACGAAGAGAAGGAAAAATAAAATTTTATGGTATGGCAACTTGGGAATGTTTTCGAGTCTCTTCTGATAATCCACAATATCTTTCATTAGAAGATACAGTAGAATTAGCAAAAACTGTTGGTGGTGAAAATCACGGATTTAGATTCATTCAACTTCCGTTTAACATGTACTATGATCAAGCATTACTTGCAAAGAATCAAACACTTGCTGGGAAATCTGTTTCTATATTAGAAGCAGCATCCAAGTTGAATATCGGGGTATTTACAAGTGTGCCATTAATGCAAGGACGATTATTGGCCCCAGGTGCAATGCCAGAGTTTAATGAACTAAAACCATCACTTCGTGCCTTGCAGTTTATTCGTTCATCTCCAGGTGTGATATCTCCACTGGTAGGACAAAAATCACCATCACACGTTTCTGAAAATCTTGAAATAATGAAAATTCCTCCAATGCCTGAGGAAGAGTTTCTCACATTAGTTAAGAAACTAACTTCATAATTTTAAAAATTGTTTATTCATGTATAGTAGCGATGAATTCTATGGAAAGATAATAAATGGGTAACCTGAGATTATAATCAGAAATTTGTCTTCTAAGATTTTTGATTATTCTGCTATTTGTAAAACAATTTTATCATTAGACCCCAAAATTAGATTTGCTGGAGTAATTAATGAGCGAGGTAGATTGGTTGCTGGTGGAATGAAAGAAAATGTTGAACCACTAGAAAATGAAAAAGATGATGAGATGATCTTTATGGAGCTTGCATTGAGAGTTAAAATGAGAAAAGAATTTGATAAACAATTAGGTCCCGTAAATTTTGCATTGGCATCAAGAGAACGTGCATTGGCAATCAGTTTTCTAATTAATGATGATATTTTGTATGTTGTTTCAGAACCCGATGCTGATTATGGATTGCTTCCCAAGAAAATACTAAAAATTATACACTCATAATTTTCAACCTACTATTTGTTCAAATCCAACATATCTATAAATAGAAATGATCTGTGAAAAAATTCGTGCCAGTAGATCCTGTCTGTGGAATTGAACTTTCTGAAGAATTAGCAGTAACTCATGAATATGATGGAAAGAAATTATTTTTTTGTTGTAATGGATGCAGGAAAATTTTCATTAGAAAACCAAAAAAATGGAAGAAAAATATCTAAATTGGAAAAGCTCCACACATACG
>CAZQXU010000097.1:1620-4423 GCA_964597385.1 uncultured Nitrosopumilaceae archaeon
GAAAACCAAAAAAATGGAAGAAAAATATCTAAATTGGAAAAGCTCCACACATACGGCAAAATTTTGAGTTTTCTACATTGAAATTACAATAAGGACATGATCCACTATCTTGTTTTTTTGTCGGTGCATGGTACAATTTTTTAAATATTTCATAATAGTGCATTGATTCCTTTGTTCTGATTATGACTCCATCTGCATCTTGTATTTTCTTTTTCTTTTCTAAAAACACTTTGTCGTTTATCACAGAATCAAGCAAACTTGAAAGACCTGCAGTACCTGATCCGTCTTGCATTGGTGCTTTTTCTCTCCATGCAATTTGCATTGGAATGTTTTTCTCAAATGTTTTTCTAAGAATCCATTTCCCATACCTTTTTGTTTTTTCATTTCTCACTTTGAGGTTTGATGGAATTGTTTTTGCAAATTCTATAACCCTTTCATTTAAAAATGGTGATTCTACTGTTATCCCTAAAGATTTACCTATCTTTTGTGTTGGAAAATGCATTAAAGAACACACTCTTTTTATCTCTCTTTCTAGATCCTCTTCAGATTTATTTATTAAAAAATTATATCCTGCAAATAATTCATCTGCACCATCCCCTGTAATAATTCCAGACCTATTTTGATCCTTTGCCCATTTTATTGCTAGATACATGACCACATTATTTCTGATTTCAATATCGTTAAAGTTTCTTAGAATTTTTATGGTCTCTTCTATGGCATTTAAAATATCTGTGGTGCTTACTTGATTGATTACAAGTGGTATGTTAAACTCCTTTGATATTCTTTGAGAGTATGTAAGATCACTTGCAACAAAATCTTTTGCTATTATTGCAATAGATTTTGGTCTTCGTTCTTTTAGAAAATATGCTATAATTGAACTGTCTAGTCCTCCTGATAATGCTATTGAGTTTGACTTACATGACTCACATGATTCTTTTAAAATGTCATACAGTTTTTTAGAAATATCTTCCATCATGTCAATTGTATTTTTGAAACTAAAATAGGTTAGCCTAATTAATTATTGACTGATTTACCGTTCAGGCAACTTTGTGTATTGCAAACTTTAAATCCTTTATCAAAACTTTGTGGAGTAATGTTACTTCCTGCAGAAATTGAATCAAAGACATTGATTCCTGCATTACGGGCAATTCTTGCTAAAAAATTAGCTGAAGATCATAATATTCGTGAAGATGAAATTTCAAAAATGCTTGGAGTAACACAGGCAGCAATTAGTAACTATATTCGTGGAACTCGTGGTGATCCATCTTTGATTGCAAAACTTTTGGCAGAAAAACAAGTCTCTACTATGATTGAAGAGTTAACTGATAATTTGTCTTCAGACATGGCTTATACTCCATCTAGTCTTTCAAAATTTATCGGTCTTTGTAATTATATCAAATCAAGCTTGTTGATTTGTGAGATTCATCACAATTTGGAATCCAATATAGATGAACAAGTTTGTAAAGAATGTGAAAATATGCTTCTAAAAGGTCCTGGAAGCGTATACTAGGTTTTAATTAAAATAATTTCTATATTTGAAGTCATTCTTCCAATTCCTGCAGCTGCTTCAGTATCAAGTTTTATCTTCTCAACTTTTGAATTTCCGTGTAACATCTTTTCGGTAATGATATTTGCAACTGCTACTGCATTTGGAATTGAGTTTCCAACTGCTCGAAGTATTACCTTTTTTTTATTTCCTAAAATTGGTAATACGTCTAGAGCTACTTGCATAACTGGGTCGTTTCTGATATGAAGTATAGTCGTCTCAGGTTTGTTGATCTGCTCTTGACCATATTCTTTTTTAATCTCTTCCATGAGCATTATTCAATAATTCGCAATTTTGTGTTCTATTAAGTTTTATCGACGATTGATTCACTTAATCAAAGTATTCTATTGGTATGTTTTGATAATCTCCGTTAGGGAGTACTCTTCTTATAGTAATTGGTATCACTTTTTGTTCTAATTCTTCCATGGAAATATCTAGTGATATTCTGGCAGTTTTTGGAATTGGAATGAATGGTGGTGCTCCTAATGATAACTGTAATGCTCTTGCGCCCATAATCCTTGCTTTTTCAAATCTTGTTAATGTTGGAGGTCCGATTGTTATCTTGCCTTTTTCACAAGGAATCTCTATTGGATCATGCTCTGAAATTGTTTCAACAACTTCCCGGGATTCAATCTCTTTGATTCTTTTTTCTAGTGCTTCTTGTTGTTTTTCAGTTAGTGGTTCTAGACCTTCATTTTTTTCAATTAATTTTCGATAAGTATCTAATGCTTTGTTTAATCCAGTGTTTACTTCTACATCTCCTTCAAAAACTTCCTCTACCTCAGGAGCTTCTACATATTCTTCTGGCTCTTCTACAATTAGTTCAGCTTCGTTAGAATCCGACAAGTACCCAAATTCTCTCAAAGCGTTATATAATCCAATAATTTTAAACTACAAATTGAGCTCACCTTCAGTCTCACGAAAACAGATAATTCTGGAAATTAAAGGAAAAACAAAGATCCACTGTGATCTTAAACGCCATTTGTCACCAAGGACAGTTGGAACAATAATGAGATCATTGCCATTGGAAGGACATGCTCATTTTCTAGGAAAAAATATTGCTTATTTTGAAACAACACTTGATTCAGGAATTGAAAGATCCACAAAAGAATTCAAAAAAGGAGATATTGCTTTTTTATCTTCTACTGGTAGCATATGCTTTTTTGTTGATGATGCTTCTCCTGGAAAAATTATGACTCCTATTGGAAAAATGTTAGAAAACATTGATGAACTAAAAAATGTGAAATCTGGAGATGT
>CAZQXU010000098.1:0-4418 GCA_964597385.1 uncultured Nitrosopumilaceae archaeon
CGTTAGCTCAAAATTGTTATAACAAGTTATCTTTTTGCGATCATTTTTCAAAACAATAACGTTATAAAGTACTAGTACCGTACCATACGGTATGGTAGAAGATTTAAGATTAGATAGTTTGGAGGGCGTAGGTCCTGTAACTACTAGAAAATTATCCGATGCAGGAGTACACAATGTTATGGATCTTATCGTAAGAGGTCCTGTGGAAATTGCAGAAATAACTGGAATGGAAAAAGATACTGCAGAAAAAATTGTAAATAAAGCAAGACAACATCTCGTTGAAACTGGATTGATCTCCAGAGATTTTGTTACTGCAAGTGAAGTATACAAACGCAGACAAGATATTGGTAAAATTACAACTGGTACTAACTGTCTTGACACACTCTTTGATGGAGGTGTTGAAACACAAGCTCTTACAGAAGTTTATGGCGAATTTGGTTCAGGTAAAACTCAATTTGCACACACATTAGCTGTAATGGTTCAAAAACCAAAAACCGAAGGTGGATTGGATGGTGGTGTTTTGTATATTGATACAGAAAACACTTTCAGACCAGAAAGAATTGTGTCTATTGCACAAGCACATGAAATGGATCCAGAAAAAGTTCTTGACAGAATAATTGTAGCACGTGCATATAACAGTGCACATCAAACATTGATTCTAGAAGAAGCTGGTCCTATAATCGAAGAAAACAATATTCGACTAATTATTGCAGACTCTGCAGTTGGGTTGTTCCGTGCTGAGTATCTTGGTAGAGGAACATTATCTAACAGACAACAAAAACTAAATCATTTTGTTCATATGTTGTCTAGAATTGCAGAAACTTACAACTGTGCTGCAATTGCCACAAATCAAGTAATGGCATCTCCTGATGTTTTCTTTGGTGATCCAACTCGACCAATAGGTGGAAACGTAGTTGCACACACAAGTACATACAGAATATACTTCAAGAAATCAGGCAAGAAACGAATTGCACGAATGGTAGATAGTCCACACCATCCAGAAGAAGAAGTAATCTTTGCATTGGGTGAAGCAGGAGTGATGGACCTAGAAGATACAGAGAAAAAGCCAGGTAAAAAGACAGCCAAAAAAGCAACTAAAAAAGAGAAAGAATCAGAAACTATGGTTGAATCTGCTGTTGATTCTACACCTGACACACTGGTTGAATCTGCATCTGGGACTGCTGAACTAGAGATGGTTCAAGCTACTGAAGATCTTGACTCTGATGATGATTTAGAGTCCTTAGAAGAGTAATCTTCTTTTTATTTTATTTTTAAAAATTTTATTTTTGTTTTAAAAAATGAGACTCGATTAAATTATAATATTATAACAGAGCCTTAATTGTTGAATATGAGAGGCATCGTGAAAGTATAATGACTGATCTTTATCGCTTACTACCTGAAGAAATGGAAAAATTGGTAATTGATATGGGGCAGCCAAGATATCGAGCAGATCAAATACTTTATCCATTGTATTATAAATTTCCAAAAAACATCTCGGAGTTAAAACAGCTACCTACTACAATGCGAGATAAATTAATTGCAGATGGATACACAATTGGTTCTGCAACTGAAACTCATAGAGTAGTAAGTGATGATGGTGATACCACAAAACTATTACTTAATCTGACAGATGGAACTCCAGTTGAAACAGTTCTCATACAATATGAACCAACAAAGATTGGAGGTCATCCTAGATCTACCATTTGTGTTTCAACTCAGGTTGGATGTGCAATGGGATGCATTTTTTGTGCGACTGGACAAATGGGTTTTGAGAGAAATCTAAAAGCAGAAGAGATTGTAGCACAAGTTATTCACTTTGCAAATTTACTTCAGCAACGAGGTCAGCATATAACAAATTTAGTCTTTATGGGAATGGGTGAACCTCTTGCAAATTACGATGAAACAATTCGCGCAGTTCGTTTACTTACACATCCACGAGGTTTTGGAATCGGGCAGAGAAATATCACAATATCTACTATTGGAATAATATCTGGTATTGACAAACTTGCAGAAGAAGATCTTCAAATAGGATTAGCTATATCGTTACATGCACCAAATGATGAATTACGCAAAAAATTAGTTCCAACAGCTGGACCTCATTCAGTAAATGAATTAGTTGCAGCAGGAAAACGCTACTTTAAGCGAACTGGACGACGTGTTACATTTGAATACGCTTTAATTGAAAACATTAACGATTCACAAGAAATTGCAAAGGAACTTGCCCTTCTTTTAGAGGGAAATGGTTCTCATGTTAATCTGATTCCAATAAATTCTACTGCAGGAAATTTTCAGCGTCCATCAAAAAAGAGTATACTTGAATTTGAAAGAATACTACTAAAATCTCATGTAAATTGTACAGTAAGAGTTGAGAAGGGATCTGAAATTTCAGCTGCATGTGGACAACTCAGAACCGACATCATCTCTAATGCATGACTAGAAACTGTTAAAATAGGGTCACTGGGGAATCTACTCAGATATGGCAACTAAGAAATCTCATGGACGTTCACATGGATTTAAGCACAAAGCAAGATCTGTGATGACTAAAACCGCTCCTAGAGGTGTATCATTCTTACTTAGGGAATACCATGAAGGAGAACAAGCACTTGTAATTATAGATCCTAGACAACACAAAGGTTTGCCTCATAGACGCTATCATGGAAAAGTAGGTAATATTACCCATGTAGGCAGACGTGCTATTACTCTAGATGTAAAATTAGGTAATAAAACAAAAACCTTAATCACAAGATTAGATCATATCAAACCATTCGGTGTATAATCATGGAAGAGATAAAAAAGAAACAAAGCATTTCTCTATCCGAAGTTAAGGAGATTTTAGGTAAAGTCGATGTTGAAGAAATGGATCAAATTCAACGATGGACATATGATTATGTATCAAAATTTGTGACCATTGAACCAAAAGATGCTAAAGAAATGAAGAAACAACTAATGAAAGATTGTGATTTAACTGAGGAAGAAGCAGTAGAAATTGTAAATATTAGGCCAACTAGTTTGGCTGAACTACGTTCGTTTACATTTGGTTGGAAAAAACTTATTCTTGCTGAAACTCTAGAAAAAATGCTCAAGATAATTAAGGGGAACTAAGTTTCAAGGAGATTTATTTTGCACAGGGCACAATCCCCTCCTAGAAAATATGAGGAATATGCATACGTCTTAGATTTTAATCCACGCGGTAAATCATCTACAGTACGTGGACGTGACGGAATTATTATCACTGCAATTGGCGAGGATAGACTTACTTTACTTGAAGTTCTTGGAGTTCCAAACTCAACATTTGATGTAGGAGAAAGAATCTACATTGGAAAAGAGGGAAGAACAAAGGTTCTTTCAGTTTTAGGAAAGCTAGAATATGAACACATTTCTTCATCTGCTCAAAGTGAACTACGAGGAGTAGTTGAAAACATTGTAACACACAATGAAACTAGATTTGTAGATTATCTTAATAATGCAAGACCGCTAACTCCTAGAATTCATGCACTGGAATTAATTCCAGGAATTGGAAAAACATACATGAAAACAATGCTAGAAGAAAGAGAAAAGAAAGCATTTGAAAGTTATGCTGATTTGCAGGAGCGCGTGGGATTCAAAGAACCAATCAAACATATTTCAGAGAGAATCATGGATGAAATTACTGGTGAAAGTAGAATGAATCTCTTTGTCAAAAAATGATTAAACGAAAACAACTAGGCCAACACTTTCTAACCTCAAATGCAATCGCAAAATCCATTTCTTTAGAGGCTAATATCACTAAAAATGATATTGTTTTTGAGATAGGAACAGGAATGGGTATTTTGACTCCATTATTGTGTGAAAATGCAAAAAAAGTGATTTCAATTGATGCTGATAGAGAATTATATGAAAAAGCAAAATCTCGTTTTTCCAGAATTTCAAATCTCTCTTTAGAGTTTGGTGATGGATTCAAACAAAATAATGTTTTTTCTATTTTTGTATCTAATCTACCTTATTCAAAAAGTAAGGATGCTATTGAATGGCTTGCAATTACTCCTTTTTCTCATGGTGTAATTATGGTTCAAAAAGAATTTGCAGAAAAATTACTTGCAAAATCTGCAAAGAATAGAAGATCTGTAAGTATTATTGCTAACTCTGCTTTTGAGATTGAAAAAATTTTAGATGTTGGAAAACAAAACTTTTCACCGGCTCCAAAGATTGATTCTGTAGTTCTTAAAATTACTAAAAAAAAATCACTTGAAAAAGATCTCATTTATGTTATAAACAAAATGTTCTCTTACAGAAGAAAAACACTTCAAAATATCTTTAAGCAGTTTGGAAAAGAAACTGTTATTGAGAAACGATTAGATGATCTTTCAGGTGATGAAATAGTTGAACTTGCAAAAGAAATTCTTAAGAGATGAGGAATACTCTCCTTCTGAAGATACCTT
>CAZQXU010000099.1:0-4342 GCA_964597385.1 uncultured Nitrosopumilaceae archaeon
TCACAGGAACTGATACTGATGTAGGTAAAACATATGTTACTGCAGGTCTTGCTGTCACACTTCGTAAGATGGGAATAGATGTCGGTGTAATGAAGCCATTTGCAGCAGGAATTCCTCAAAGAAAGGGATTCAAATCCGAAGATGTGGAAATTTTAGCTACTTCTGCCCAGGTAAATGATCCTGAATTACTTTTGAACCCACAATTTTTTCCAATAATGGCATCGCCTTATACGGCACTAAAAAATTTAAAAATTAAACCAAATATCTCACTAATCTTAAAACAATTTAAAAAATTATCAAAACTGCATTCAATGTTGCTTGTTGAAGGGATGGGTGGGATAATGACTCCGATACTACAAAATTATTTTGTGACTAATCTGATAAAAGATATGAAATTACCTACACTTGTTGTCACAAGAACTAGGGTTGGCGCTATCAATCACACAATAATGACTTGCAAAATGTGTGAAAGATACAAGATTCCAATCAAAGGAATCATAATAAACAATTTTGATGTTGATGGATATCGCATTAAGGAACTAAAACGAGATTTGGAAAACTTGACTTGCGTGCCAGTACTTGGTTCTGTTCCGTTTATCGATGATCTGAGTGATGATTCTCTTTATAAAATATTTAAAAAAAATATTGACATCAAGTCATTACTGAATTAAATTTTAGATGCGCAGTATTTTGAATTTGTTTTGACCCTGAACATTTACGAATTGCCCAATGTCTACAATTATTTTTAAAAATGACGAATTTTTCTTTTCAATGATGTATGTGTTATTTTGAAAATCTAGTTTCTCTGAAAGTACTAGCCAAATGTTTTTGTTGTTTGGTTGTATTTTTTTTAGGATGTCTAGTTTTTGCTTTATTGTGTTGACATCCATGGTTTTTGGTATGTAAATTATCAGAGCTTTGTTTGGATCATTTTCTAGCGTTTTTAAATTTGGAATTACGATATCAATCTCAACACCATTGTGTTCTATTTTTCTTTGGCTTGGAATCAACGCATTTGTCAATAGATAATGTAACAGTCCTGTGGCCAGTGTTGCTAGGCTCTCTTCTTTTTTGCCCATCAGAATTACTTTGTCAAAACAGTTTTCTAAAACGTCATTTATCAATTCTGGAAATTTTGATTGGGATGCTAACTCTTGAATTTTTTTAGATTCTAAATATTCAAACAGATACTCTTTGATTGGATTTGGCTCTTCTGACATTTGTTTATTCGTTGAATATGTATCGTCTTTCACCCCTTGATTCTGTGGTGGTGTTGACGTCTACTAAGATGAATTCTCTTTTTGTACGAAGTATCGGCTCTTCTGGGGAAAGCTTGTTTTCATGTAATGTTTCATACTCATCTAGCGTGAGTCTTCGTCTTGGTGCAAGCTCTGCTTCTAGGTTCATGTTTTTGACAATTTCTTCATACTGTGGTTGAATCATGCCGCTAAACACCATGGCACTGCTTCCACTACCATATGATCCAAATCCAAAACGTTTTCCATCCAAATCAATTCCTTTCTGATATTCAAATTCAAGACAACTTCTAAATCCCAAATATAGTGATGCAGTATAGAGATTTCCAATCATCTTTGATGCTACCAACGAGCTTGCTAATTTTGTTTCATACACTTCTTGAAACTCTCGTGTTTTTGTAAATGCTTTTGTAAACTCGTGATCTTTTGCCATAAACTCCTCGTCTCCCAGTACTGACTCTATTGTTCCACGCGGATCTTTTGGAATTGGTTCTGGAATTCCTATCTCTTGGATTATTTTTTTCCATCTTGGAAGTTGGCGCCACTCATGTCTTACCAAATATGCAAGAGCCTTTTTGCCCATGTTGCTGTATGGCAAGTGCATGTTAAGATAATCCATATGATCTAAAATTGTCTCTCCAGGTTCTAACTTCATCAGTCCTGATGATATTGCTTTTTTCTTGTAAGTTTCAAGGGCTTTTCTTACTTGAATCATGTACAAGAGATTGGAATATTGACCATGTACGATTGGTGTTTCTTTTCCAAATGGTCTGTAAAAATCGTATTCGTCTTTAATTGACGTAGCTGTTACTTTGGGATCAAATGATAACAGTCTTGGCTCGTCATTGAGTAACATCACAACAGCTCCTGCTCCTTGAGTCATCTCCCCGCTTGAACCCATGTCGTATTTTGCAATGTCTGAAACAACTACCAGTGCATGCTTTCCTTCTGCTTCTCCTGCTCTAATCCAATTTGTATTATCATAAAGTGCATATGACCCGCTCACACAAGCAAATTTTGTTTCTACTCCGCCACAATGCTCAAATGCGCCTTGACCATAAACCTGCTCTAGCATGCCAATGACGTAAGAGTTCATTGCTTTTGATTCGTCAAATGAAGATTCAGTTGATACATACAGCCTTCCAATGTCTTCTGGTGAAAGCTTGTTTTTTTGCATAATTTGTAAACATGCATTTGCTGCAAGACATGCTGGGTCTTGGTTTGTGTCAACTATTGCCATTTGAGATACCCCTAATCCTTTCTGGAGTTTTTCAGGGTCTAATCCCCTGGCTTTAGCAAAATCTGCTGCATCTATGTATAGCCGTGGTATGTAAATTGCAATATCGTCTATTCCAGCTGCCATCTAGCTTGCCTCCTTCTGTACTCATATAAGGATATTGAGCTAATTCTATCTTACTAATTAGGGAATTTTTACAAATTTTTATATACTTTTTACAAAATGATCGACGATTTTTCTATTTTTCCAACTCTGAATTGAAAATTCTCTCAAAAACCTCATATGGTTGAGCTCCTCCAATCTTTGTCACTTTGTTATCAGGTCCGATGATAAAAAACGCCGGAGTTCCAGTCAATCCCAAGTCTTTGGCATCCTGATTGCTAGTTGTTATAATTGAAGTATATTTGGACTCTATCATGCATTTTGAGAACACATCAATGTCTAGTCCGACATCTCTTGCAAATCCCAATAGGTTTTCAGATGATGCCCATCCGTTATTCTCGCCTTTCCAGTTGTTGTATAATGTATCATGATATTCCCAAAACATTTCTTGTTCAGCAGCACAATGAGCTGCATGAGCTGCTGATATTGAATCAGGGCCAATTATTGTAAAATCTTTAAAGATCACTTTGACTTTTCCTGTCTCTACATAGTTTTTGAAAAGTTCGGGTTCGGTTTTATGGAAAAACTGGTTACAGTAAAAACACTGATAATCGCCAAATTCTATCAATGTCACTGGTGCGTTAGGATTGCCTAGAATTGGAGAACCGTTCTCAAAAAATGTTGCACTTGTAATCTGCGCAGGACCTGTTTCTTGAATCACAGGTGTGGGTGCAACTACTAACTCTGATTCTGTACTTGACATGTTAAATGCAAAAAATACTGCAATTAATGTAATTGATGCAATTCCTGCCCCTATTGCCAACGATGGAACATGAATCATTGAAAAATCGTCCCTTTTTACGACATTTAGTCTTTTGTACGCTGGATTTAAAATCGCCTATTAGTGAATATTTTTGAACACTTTTTTCAATATGTCAAGTGAATTATTAATATCATAGATGCTTTCTCAGAGGATTAATCGTGGTAGTTTATGAATTCTAAAAACGATGTTCTGATCATTGAAGATAGTCCGGCAATTGGGATGCTGTTGAAAAACTATCTTGAAAAATTAGGGTATACTCAAATCCACATTTGCACAAGTGGCGCAAGCGGTATAATGACATTCAAAGATCTGATATCAAACAAAAAAGATCCAATTGTTTTGCTTGATTACATGCTTCCAGACACTGACGCACGTTCAGTTTTAACACAGATGTTTGAAGTAAAACCAAACATCCGAGTTTTATTGGCAACTGCAACTGAAGAAGATGACGAAGGGGTTAAAGACCTGATTCGATTGGGTGCATATCAATACTTGCAAAAGCCAATTCGCTTTGAACACATAAAATCTGCGTTTGAAACCATTGAAGAAGAGGATAATTTTTTCAAAAAAGAATCATCACAAGTCGATATGATATCAAAACAAATTGAAGACCTTGAAAGCAAGATTCGTTTTCGTGTTGACATGACACTCCAATCGACTTCTAACTTTAGTCTCAGTTTTTTACAAAATTTATTTAATGATTCTGGCGAATACATTTCTACATATCTAAAAGAATTAGAGCAGCAAGGAAAGATAACACGTCTATCAGACAAAAAAGAAATCGCATGCAATCAATGCGATTCCACATCTATCACTCAGATCTTCTACTGTCCTTCTTGCAAGAGTTCGAAATTTAGATCAGGTAAACTCATCGAACATTATGAGTGTGGAAATATTTCAGAAGACAATACATATGTAAATGAT
>CAZQXU010000100.1:0-4329 GCA_964597385.1 uncultured Nitrosopumilaceae archaeon
ACAAAATCCGTCTTAAAAAGAATGAGGCGATATTTAATCACGTATCAGTCAAGCTTTTTTGGGTTATTCTTCTAGTTTACGCAGAAATCAGATTACACCACGTAGAATCTGTATAATTTTCTCTCCAATTATGTTGGCTGCCAAAGATTGAGCCTCCTTTGTCTGAGCGCCAATGTGAGGAGTTAGAATCACATTATCCAACTCGGCTAATTTGTTTCCTATTGCAGGCTCTTTCTCAAATACATCCAAAGCAGCACCACCCAAATTACCATTTTTTATTGCTTCATACAAAGCATCCTCATCAACTACTCCACCTCTTGAAGTATTGATAATTTTTGCAGTCTTTTTCATGGTAGCCATTTTTTGAGCATTAATCAAATGATATGTAGAATCTAACAAAGGTACATGAATTGAAATGTAATCAGAACTTTGCAACAATGTATCCAAATCAGCTTTCATCAATCCAACTTCTTTTGCAAACTCTTCATCAATTGGAACTACATCATAACCAATAATGTTCATGTTTAGTCCTCTTGCAAGTCGTCCTAATCTTTTTCCAATATTTCCTAATCCAATAATTCCAAGATATTTTCCTCTAAGCTCTGTTCCTTTTAATTCACTTTTCAGCCATTGACCATTTCTAATTGCTCGATCACCTCTTGCTGTCTGTCTAGACAAAGTCAGCATAAATCCCAAAACTAATTCAGCAACAGCATTCATTGCACCTTCTGCAGCATTAATTACTCGAATGTTTTTCTCTTTAGCTGCCACTTGATCAACATTATCTAATCCGACTCCAACGCGAGCTATAATTTTACATTTATCAGCTTTTTCAATCATCTCTCGTGTGATAGTAGTTCGGCTTCGAACAATTACGATATTGAAATTAGAAATTTTTTCTTTAATCTGTTCAGGAGTAATTTTTGGCTCATAGGAAACTTTCAATCCATTATCTTGTAATATCTTATTCAAAACTGGATCTACTTCATCACAAATTAAAACAGAATCATCAAATCCCATGTAATTAAGAAAAAAACTACAGAATATAACTCATTAAGAATAGAAAAAGAGAAAAAGTTGAGAATGTCTCTACCTATGGTATTGGTGGTAGAGTTGGTACAATTTCCCATAAGGGCAATGCACCGCTTGCTATTTTAGCGGAAGCGACTTCGTCAGTGTATAGACCATGTACATTTACTGCTGGATGTGCAATACTGTTCATTCCCATTGGTGGGACAGCATCACTTGGGTTACCCAATGCATAAGCATATGATGGAACTGGTGCTGGAATTACTCCTGCATCAACCAATCTTGGATTCAATCCAAATGGATCACCTGCTACAAATACTGTAGCTGCGCCAGTGTAAATTGCGGCATAGTCGTGATTAACTGCGGCATATGCACCTGGTTCGTCAAATACCAAATCAACAATCATTCCTTGTGAGCCACCGAGTAACCATGTTTCAGTTGCTGCGGATTGTACTCTGTTACCTTGTGTAACTCTGTCCAAAATTTCACCAACAATGTGGAAAAATACTGGTTCGTTACCTTGGTTTTCAACAAAGAGTCTTACATGTTGATCATTTTCAACAAACAAGAGTTGTGATTGGTACTGCTTGTGTTCAAGTCCATTCCATGGTTGTGCAACAAAGATGTTCTTGTTTGCATCACCTTTTACAAGGATGTTATGTAACATGTTTGGTACATAACCGAATTGCATTCCGTTAACAACTGTTGCAGTGTTATGATGTTGGAACATTGCTCCTGCATCATAGTTGCCTTCAGGTGTAAGGTACAATTGGTTGTATTGGAGTGTGAACTCTAATGCATCTGCATCGTAGAACTGTCTGTCCATTGTTACTTTGCCGTTACTAACTGCTGTTTTCTCGACCATTAATTTGTTGTAACCATCGATTGGGTCAACAATTGTTAGTCCGTACATGCCGGAAAGAACATGTTGATCCATTCCAATGAGTTTTACACCAGAACAATGGTATTTGAAAACACCAGCTGATTCTGCAATGTAGCAGTATTGACTTGTTTCACCCGGATTAACGGATTCAAAGTTTCCTGCAGACATTTGTGATGCATGCATATCGTTACCGTGTCCAGTAACTTCACCTGCTGGAATTGTAAGTGTCATTTTTACGACATCACCTTGAGTAACTCTTAGTGTTGGTCCTGGGACTTGTCCACTAAAGGTCATTGCATTGAATGTCTTTCCTCCCATAATTGGAAGAGAAACACTTTCACCAGTCAAGTTAAACTCTACGACTTTTCGTCCAGAGTCTGCTAATGCGCCACAATCAGTTTCTGCGAATGCCTCTGGCATTACAAGCTGTAAACCGCCCATTTGATGGATTTTTTCAATTACATCGGCGTTCATTTTTGAAACGTCAAGTGATTGTCCACCAATTTGGGTTTGTGTGTATGTGCTTCCGAATAGCGTTGCTCCCATTACAGCGACTGCTGCAATAGTAAAGAGCATACTGATACGCTTATTCATTATGCAACGTGATTCATGTTTCATATATAATAATTCCCATTTTACCGCCCAAAAATAAAAAAAAATCACTAGAAAAAGAATGAATAATGGTAAAATAAAGAAAAATCAATATGAAATTTAGATTAGATGAAGATTCCTTAGGTAAAGTCAAAATCCCATCAGACGCATATTATGGAGCATTTACAGGAAGAGCAGTTAAACAATATCACGTAACAGGAAATAAAGCACATTCAAATTTAATAAAATCATTTGTCATGATAAAAAGATCTGCAGCAATTGCAAACATGAAGACAAAAGCAATTGATGCAAAACGTGGAAATGCAATAGTTTCTGCATGTGATAAAATATTATCTGGAAAGTTCACAGACCAATTTGTAATTGATATGATCAATTCAGGTGCTGGAACAGCATTCAACATGAATTCAAATGAAGTAATTGCAAATGTTGCCTTAGAAATACTACACAAAAAGAAAGGACAGTATCAACATCTACATCCAAATGATCATGTAAACATGTCACAGTCAAGTAACGATACTTATCCAACAGCAATGCATGTTGCAATTCTAATTAATCTAAAAGATACAATTCCTGCAATTGACACATTAATAAAATCATTAACAAAAAAAGCAAAAGAATTTTCATCATTTAAAAAAATTGGAAGAACCCATTTAATGGATGCATTACCAGTAACACTTGGAAGTGAATTTACAGCTTATGCTACATCCATTACAAAAGCACGAGATGTAATTGTTTCATCTCAAAAAGAATTACAAAATATAGCATTAGGAGGAACCGCAGTAGGTACTGGAGCTAACACTCCAAAAGGTTATAGAAAAATTGCAATAGCAGAACTTGCAAAGATTTCAAAATTATCTCTAGTTCCAGAAAAAGACATGCAGTTTGGATTGCAAAGTAAATTTGCAGTAGCAAATCTTTCAGGTGCATTACGTAATTTAGCACTTGAAATTGGTAAACTTGCAAATGACATTAGATTAATGGCTTCAGGTCCAGTAGCAGGTCTATCAGAATTAGGAATTCCTGCAGTACATGCAGGTTCATCTATCATGCCAGGCAAAGTAAACCCATCACTAGCAGAATGCATGAACATGATTTGTTTTAACATAATTGGAAATGACACTGCCGTATCATATGCAGCACAAAGTGGACAGTTTGAACTAAATGTAATGATGCCAGGTATGCTAAAGTGCATGCTTGAATCTACTGACATGTTGAAAAATTTCTTACCAATATTTTCTGCAAATCTAATTGATGGACTATCTGCAAATAAAGAAAAACTTCAAAGTAATATAGAAAATAGTCCTGTGATTGTAACACTTCTCACACCAAAGATTGGTTATCTAAAATCTGCAGAACTATTCAAAGAGTCCCTAAAAACTGGAAAATCAATTAGAGAATTAGTTACATCAAAGAAATTAATGGACAATAAAGAAATTGATGCGTTGTTTAGATAAATCATGGCAAAGATTTTCGTAGAAGCATATGGATGTTCTGCTAGTTTTGCAGACTCTGAAATGATTTCAGGATTAATCATAAATGGAGGCCATACACTAGTCAAAGATTCTTCAGAATCAGATTTGAATATAGTAGTAACATGTTCAGTGAAAGATTCAACTGCAAATAAAATGATGCATCGAATTAAGTCATTGAAATCAAAACCGTTGGTTGTAGCAGGGTGTCTTCCAAAAGCTGAACAAAACACAGTAGAAAAGATCACTCAAAAAGCAAGCTTGCTAGGACCAAACTCATTAGGAAAGACATTACAAGTTATAGACTCAACATTAAGAGGAGTAAAACAGATAGCA
>CAZQXU010000101.1:0-4283 GCA_964597385.1 uncultured Nitrosopumilaceae archaeon
AGATTTTCTACAATTCTCTTCTCATTTACCATTAGATTTGAAACTATCTTGATCATGGTTTCTAGCATTTCATCTATGAGAATCGCTGCTGTGGGTAGCACAAATCTCTCATTTGCTGAATTTGAAAGATCTCGCTCATGCCATAATGGGATGTTTTCAAATGTAATTGCTACTTGACTGCGTAGCATTTTTGATAATGATGAGACTCTTTCACTTTTGATTGGATTTCTTTTTACTGGAACTGCACTACTGCCCATTTGACCTTTTTTGAATTGCTCAGCAACTTCTCCTATTTCTGTTCTTTGTAAATTTCTAATCTCAATTGCAATTTTTTCCAAAGTTGCACCAATAAGTGCTAATTCAAACACATATTCCGCATATCTTTCTCTTGGAATTATCTGTGTGGTTACTTCTGCTGGAAATAGGTTTAATCGTTTTGCAACTCGTTTTTGTACTTCAAGTGATTTTGCACCCATTAACGAGCCTGTTCCAACAACTCCTAATGTTTTACAAATTAAGACTCTTTTCTTAATCTCTTCAATTCTCTCTACATGTTTTGCCATTTCTGCTGCCCAGTTTGCAAATTTTAATCCAAATGATATTATGCTTGCATGTTGACCATGCGTTCTCCCTACTGCTGGAATTTTACCATGTTGAACTGCTCTTTTTGCTAACAATGATGCCATTTTTGCAACTTTTGGTTCTATGATCTTTAACGCGTCTCTCATTTGCATAGAATTACTTGTGTCTACCAAATCGTTACTTGTTAATCCGTAATGAATCCATGGTCTTGCATCTTTTACACATTTTTCACTCAATGATTCAACTAAAGCAGCTGTATCATGATCGCTCTTTGCTTCTAATTCTTTAATTCTTTTTACTGAAATTTTTCCTGACATTGCTGCGTTGTAGATTGTTTTACCAACTGATTTTGGAATAATTCCAATTTCGCTTTGTGATATTGCAGCTGCTCCTTCAATTTCTAATTGATAATTTACTTTTTTTTGCTCACTAAAAATATCCATCATTTCTTTAGTGCCATAACGTCCACTATCTATCGGTAAAATTGCCAATGTTTACTCTTTTATGACATTGAAAATAAATCTACTTATGATTTAAATTGGCTTGAGGCAAAAATTTACCATTACTTATGTCTACTATAACTCCTAAAAAAATTGGAGAAAATCAATATCTTATTGAGGCTGACTCAAATCTTGGCATGAAGGTTCCAGTCAAGATCTATGCTGATGAGGCATTACTACAGAAAATGCTAACTGATAGAACTATCATGCAGGCAAAAAATGTAGCAACTATTCCTGGAATAGTCGGTCACAGTGTAGTCTTACCAGATGGTCATGAAGGATACGGGTTTCCTGTAGGAGGGGTAGCTGCTATGGATGCTGAAGAAGGGATGATTAGCCCCGGTGGTGTTGGTTATGATATTAATTGTGGTGTAAGATTACTTCGCTCAAATTTAACTGAAAACGACGTTCGCTTAAAATTAAAAGAACTTGTCACAGATCTATTTAGTTCAATTCCATCTGGTGTTGGTTCTAAAGGAGCAGTAAAACTGAGTAACTCTCAACTTGATGAAGTATTAGTACGTGGTGTAGATTGGGCAATTGATCATGGATATGGTTCAACACATGATTCAGATGTTTGTGAAGAAAATGGACAAATAAAAAATGCTGATCCAAATAAAGTTTCAGATAAAGCAAGAAAAAGAGGTGCACCACAACTAGGAAGCTTGGGGTCTGGAAATCATTTTCTTGAAGTACAAAAAGTAGCTGAAATTCATGATGAAGAGGCTGCAAAAAGAATGGGAATTAAAGAAGGAACAATTACAATTTTAATTCATTGTGGTTCTAGAGGATTTGGTCATCAAGTATGTAGTGACTATTTGAGAATTTCAGAACAATCCATGGAAAAATATGATATTACTTTGGCAGATAGAGAACTTGCATGTGTTCCAAATACATCTGAAGAAGGTGAATCATATCGAAAAGCAATGTTTGCTGCATTAAATTTTGCATGGAGTAATAGACAAATGATTACTCATTGGACAAGAAAGTCTTTTGAACGAGTCTTTAATCAATCAGAATCTGATCTTGAAATGAATCTGGTTTATGATGTTGCTCATAATATTGCAAAAGTTGAAAAACATAAAGTTGATGGCAGAGAGAGAAAACTTGTGGTTCATAGAAAGGGCGCAACACGAGCATTTCCTGCAAATCGAGAAGAAGTTCCGTTAAAATACAGAGATCTTGGTCAACCTGTTTTAGTTCCAGGTTCAATGGGAACTGCAAGCTGGATATTGCTTGGAAAACCAAATTCAATGGATTTGAGTTTTGGTTCTACAGCTCACGGTGCTGGTAGAACTATGTCTAGATCAAAGGCAAGAAGAGATTTCACAGAAGATAATGTCAGAAAATCACTAAGCGATAAAGGCATATTTATCAAGGCATTAACGCGTGATGGAGTTGTGGAAGAGACTCCTCAAGCATACAAAGATGTTGATGCTGTAGTAGATGTATCTCATAATCTAGGAATAGCCACTAAAGTAGCCAAATTGGTGCCTATAGGTGTGATTAAAGGTTGAGTGAAGACGATTCCGAGCTTGAAAGATTAAAGGCAAAAAGACTTGCAGAAATGCAACAAAATATCTCCACTAGAAAAAAAATAGAAACACCTACTGTCAATTCACAATCTAAAATAACAAAAAATCCTCGAGATGTTCTTGTTGGACGTCTAGGATTCAGAGGTCTTGAAGTATTACAAAATGCAGAATCACAATTTCCAAAGGATACACCAATGGTTGTAGAAAAATTAGCTGAACTAATTACATCGGGAGAAATTTCAGAAATTCTTGATGGTGGAAAATTACTGGCGTTATTTAGATCAATTGGCCTTAACATAAGAATGGAAACTAAAATTAATGTAGAACAAGACGGAAAATTTGTTTCATTGTCTGATAAATTAAGTAGTAAATCATCTGACGAAAGTGATTAGAAGTGAGTATTGTTTTTGAAATTAGTACAAAAAATTATCTTGATGATCTATTAATAATAAAAAAATCATTATCTCATATGGAAACTTTGGTTGGAGGTTATAATGGGTATACTCTAAGTGAACCCTCATCGCAATTTGGATGGACTTTTTTTAAATTAACTTTTAAACAAAACTTACAACATGGAATTGAAGAAAAATTTGCAGACATGTTGAACAAATACCGATTCAAAAATCAATCTCAAAAATTTACTCAGTTTATGATCGATTATTTTCAATCTAAAGGTTGTAATGTTAGAATAAAAATATTGGACTAGACTCTTCTTCCTCTTTTTCCACCCTTTTTTCTAGTGGTATCATGAGGAATTGGTGTTACGTCATCAATTCTTCCAATTTTAAATCCGCCTCTTGCCAAAGCTCTGATTGCAGCTTGTGCACCTGGGCCTGGAACTCTAGAACCTACTCCTCCAACAGCTCGTACTCTGATGTGGAATCCTGTGAATCCTTTTGTATGTGCAACTTCTACAACTGCGTTTGCAGCCTTCATTGCAGCAAATGGTGAAGATTCGTATCTGTCAGCATTGACATGAACTCCACCTGAGCTAATGGAAATAGTTTCTCCACCAGTTAGATCTGTCATGTGGATGATTGTATTGTTATAGCTACTGTAAATATGGGCAATTCCCCATTTCTCAGGACCATCTGTCTTTGTTTCTGGTCTAGATTTAGTTTGAACCTCCTCTTCTTCTTCAATAGGGGATTCTACTTCAATCTCAGCTTCAATTTCTGACAATGTCTAATCACATCTAAAAGGGTTTAAAAAACATTCATTTTTTGAACCTATTTTGTTTAGGACACGCATGATTTTTTCATTATTGCTCAAATACTATGTTTAATTTGTTCTTGTATGGTGTCTATATTTTGGCTACTAATTGGTATTGTAATAATATCAGCAATTTCTGGCTCACTACTCTTTGAATTTTTAACACCAAATAGCGATTCTTCTATGACTTCATTAGAAAAAAAATGTGAAGATATTGCCAAAGAAGGATTTCGAATACATGTGATGTATCCAGATCTTCAACCCGATCAACTTCCTTCAGCAGATATGAATAGACTGATGCATCTTGATGAAATGTGGATCAAAGATTGTGTTTCAAGACTATCTGCCGAATCTGTCTTTAATATAATTCAAAAAGTAGAACATGATTTTTACTCTGGTGAATGATTTATTTTCTAAAATGATCCCACCCCAAATCTTTCAATGGATTAAATTT
>CAZQXU010000102.1:0-4268 GCA_964597385.1 uncultured Nitrosopumilaceae archaeon
TTGGAGGGTTTTTTGATACCCACTCTGTATCTACTAAAACTTCAGGATGTGCGTAATTCATGTTATTTTACAAATAGAATTCATACTTATTTGTTTTTGCAACAAATTAAATAAAAAATATCTTTTTAACTAAATGAGATTTAGTAGAACTAGTTGAAACTTCAGAAAGTAGCAGTGGTTAGTAAAGTAGGTTCAAAAGAGTCTGAAGATGCTGCAAGAAACATTACAAAAAAGTTTCTAGCAAGAAAATCCAAAGTTTACACAATTGCACCAGTAGAAGTAGAAGGCGCAAAAAAAGTAGAGGCACTAGATGAATTAAAAAAAGAAGATCTAGATTTAGTAGTTACTCTTGGTGGGGACGGTACAACTCTTAGAGTTTTTAGATATCTTGAAAATGAAACACCAATTTTAACAATTAACGTAGGAGGAAACAGAGGAATACTTTCGGAGATAACAATAGATGAAATAGATGATGCAATTGATAGAATTCTAAAAGACAAGTTCTTCTTAGATAAGCGAACCAGAGTAGTTGCCTCATGTGGAGGCAAAGACTTTCCTCCAGCATTAAATGAAATATACATCTGCAGGACAAACCTTACAAAAACTGCCGAGATAGAGATAAAATTTCAAAATGATACGGTAAAGCAGAAGATGGATGGAGTCATAATTGCCACTCCAAGTGGATCAACTGGACACTCTTTTTCATTGGGGGGTCCAATTCTACATGAGAGTTTGGATGTTTTGATCATTACACCAGTAGCCCCAGTTTACAGACTAGAATCAATAGTAGTACCGGATGAAAAAATAGAAATAATATCATCCCATGATTGTAGTATAGTAATGGATGCACAGGTAGTAAAATCGGCAGGATATGGAGAACCGATAACTATAAAGAAATATAGAAAACCAGCAGTCTTTGTTAGATTGAAGAAACGAGGACTGAGACAGATGAGTAAACTTGGATTTTAGAATATTAGATGCGAGTGCATTTTATGCAGGAGTCCCATTTGGATCGGCAAGTGATTGTTATACGACATCTCTAGTATACGAGGAGATAAAGCATATCAAAAAAAATGAGGATGCACTTGGAACTCTCTTAGAGACTAATCGATTAAAAATAATGGATCCAGATAAAGAATCAACAAATGCAGCAATAGCATCTGCCAAAGAAACTGGAGACTTTCCTCAGCTATCAAAGCAAGATATTTCAATAATTGCCCTATGTATCAATCTACAGGGGGAAATTATTTCAGATGATTTTGCAATTACAAATGTTGCAAAAAATATTGGCTTGAAGATATCGCCAATCATGACAAATACTTTTCAAGATGTTGGTAAATGGGTACATTACTGTCCTGGATGTCACACAAGTCATACTTCTGGAAAAGAATGTCCTATGTGTGGTACTCCTCTGAAGAGAAAATTACTCAAGGGGGAATCTCCTTCCATACCAGTCAACAAATGACCCATCATACAATTTGATCTTTTGATAACCGGCAATCATTAATTGTAAAAATAAACTAGACGCTCGATGGCCATGCATGCAATAACAAACAATTTCATTTTCTTTTGATATATTATTTTGAGAGAATAGATTTTCCAAAAATTCCCTAGTTTGAAATAACCTACCATCGTAGGATATCCCATCAGTAAATGGAATCAGTTTTGAATTTGGAATATGACCTCCCATAAACTCTTGAGGAGTTCTTGCGTCTAAGACTGTAAATTTGCTCAGATTATCTTTAAGTTGTATTGCATCTACACGAATTTCAGATTTAATTTTTGGAATAAATTTTGCAGGTTGGGGAGTAAACGGTTTTTTTGTTAATTCAAATCCATTTTTTTGCAAGTCCATAATAGTTGCATCAAGCAAAAATGTTTTTTCATGACCAAAATAAAGTAGAGTCCAAGCAATTCTAGATGCAGATGGATCCATAGAATCTCCAATAATAATTACAGTCTTTGAGTCATCAATTCCAAGTGAACCAAAAAGTTCAGCAATTTTTTTTTCATCAGCGACCAAATTAGAACCGTATTGATCAAATTGGATTACTTGATCTATTGTAAGTGATTGAGATTTTGATATATGACCATACAAAAACATGGTTTTTGGACGAGTGTCTAATAATATGATGTCTTGATCAGAGAGATGATCTTTTAACCAACTTAATGAGATTAGCATAACGACACAGATTTGTTAATTTATTTAACAGTATCATGAATCATGTAGAGTTTTTTGATCTGATTTTTTTAGATGTTTACTCTGAGATTCAAGTACTTTTTTTATTTTTTTAGCTCGTGCATCACCTAATCCCTCAACTTTTGCAAGTTCATTGGTAGTAGCTGTAAATACTTTCAATGGGGTTCCAAATCTCTCAAGCATCCTAACTGCAAATTTCTCTCCAACGCCTGGCAAACTACAAAGAGAAGATAATTGTTGTTTTTCTAAATCAGTTGATTTTTTTATTTTTTTCAAATATGGTCCTTTAATCGCATCAGTCCTAGAACATAATGAAACAAGCAATTTTGCAGTATGCATTGCACTAGGAGTAGGAATTATTGGAATTTTAAAATCTAAAGCTACTGTCGATAATGCACCATAGAAAATCATAGGGTTATCAGTAATCTCTTCAATTTCATCTACGTTTCCCTCCATTAACACAATTGGAAATTCAAAATGTTCTTTTAATCTTGAGCATTGATCAAAAAGTCTACCATCAAAAACAGAAGATAGTAAATCACGAATACTTTTTCGTTCCACCACAGTTTCAGGTGCAACAATGTAATCCCCAATTGGCAAAGTCTTCATTTCAAGATTAAGACCTACAGACTTTAGTAAATCTGGGATCCCACTCTTACGTTCTCGTTCATCTACTATTATTCGTAAATTTTCTAGTTTCACTAAATGTAATTTTCTTAATTTGTTAATATCCTTTTGAGATAGACATAAGATTATTTTCTAGGATTATCATCTGGTTGTGGTTTTGGAATTTGTGTGCTTCCAGATGATGGTTTTGGTGGTTGAGTTCCAGTAGATGGACCTCGCATCATTTCAGTAATTTTTGCTTCTTGTTCTTTTAGTGATTCTTTAATTCTTAATTCTTGTTTTTCAAGAACTGTTGCACGTGTTTTTGCCATTTCTTTTCGTTCTTCTAATTCATCTATTAGTTCTTTTTTTGTAGATTTTATCAAAATAGAACCGGCATGTTTGTATACATTATCATCGTCAGTTGCTTTTTTTAATTCCTCAAGTGCCTTTTCAGTTTCAATTTTTTCCATCTCAAGATGTTGTTTTTGTGTCATTATAGATTGAAGATTTTGTTGGGATTGTTGCATCTTCATAAGTTGTTCTTGAAGCCAAGGTGGCATTTGTCCTGCTGACATGTTACTACAAACTACTGGATTTCATTATATCTTTACCGATTCAATTGAATCATAGCTTGCCTGAATTAATCTCAGAGTTGAATTAAGATTTGCTCGTAAATGCGGCATATGTTCAGATTCTACAGATATTGTAATTTTTTCATCAAAGGACATGTTAGTTTTTGTAGGGTTTTCTGGGTAAAAATTATTATCAGTATTTATTGAATCAAAAATTGCTTTTGTTTTTTCTTTTGCGTCAATAATAATTTTAGCACTAAAGTTTGACATCGTATGCTGTTCCAGCTACTTTGAAACTACATTTTTTACAAGACCATATACCAACTGCATCTCGATTAAACTGTTGGGAACCACATTCAGGACAATGTCTTTTTTCTTTTAGTTGAAAATGAATTTTTGAATATTGTTTTCTAATTTTAATACCATATCGTGCACCTAAGCCTTTTAGTGATTTTTGTTTTGCCATTTTATTGACCAGATTCCTTTGCTTGTTTTAACTTTTCTCTTATTTTTGCGCCTACTTTGACAGATAATTCACCGCATTTTATTACTTGTTCAAAAGTAAATCCATCATTTCCTCCTTTTTGTAAAGCACAGATATTTCCATTAGAATCAGTAGTGATTGTAATTCTTGCATCCATACTGCTCCATTCATCACCGTTTGGATCAACAATTATGTGATTTCCTATTTTGCCCATAGTTACAGAAACTGGAATAGTAGAAATTGGAACATCTGATTCTTCTCCTTCAACTAAAGTTGGTACATCATTTTTCATCTCCCATTTTGGAGTTTTTGACGAGAGAATTGCAGCTGTTGCAGCATAAGCGCATGCATCAAACAAATTGCCATCATAATCAACTACAACATTATCAGCAAATACTCCAAC
>CAZQXU010000103.1:0-4197 GCA_964597385.1 uncultured Nitrosopumilaceae archaeon
TAATATTGAAAGTGATTTTTTTAGGTTTATTGGTAATCTGCAACATGTTTGGTGTTGCTGCATATGCTCAGACTACATCTGAATTTGGTTATCAATTACACCCTGAAAAATTATTAGAGAATACTGTTGGCACACTACAAATTTTTGTAACATCGAATGAAATGATGTTGCCAAGTTCAATAAATGATCTTAAAGTAATCAGTTCTGATAATTCAATAATTCAAATAATTGATATTCAAGAAAATAATGATGGTTATACAAAAAATGTACAAATTAAGGCAATAAAACCTGGAATTGTCGATATTGCGTTAGCAGCCCCTGGATTTGCATCAAAAGAGATTTCACTTGAAGTTTTTAACAATAATAATTACCCTTCTAAAATTTTAATGAAAGTTACCCCAAACGATTTTCCAATTGATGGACCACGATTTGGATATGTCGCAGTTGGTTTAGCTACTACTGGAGGACTACCTACAATTGCTACTGAAGACATGACAATAAAAATTGAGACTCCAAACAAAGATGTACTTAATCTCAAAAATTCAGAATTAATAATTAAAAAAGGAGAATATTTTGCAATCTCTGAATTTAATGTGATAAATTCTGGAGATGCAATAATTTTTGCTAATGCTGAAGATATGACAAAAGTAAGTCAATTGGTTCATGTCCGGAAGCCATCAGAACCATTAGAAATTAAATTATTTACAATCCCTTCAAAATATAATAGTTTTAGTGGTGGCAAAGGTTATGCTATCGTAGAACTACTTGACAGTACTGGATTCCCTGTAAAAGCTGAAGAAGACATTATTGTCAAATTAGGTGTAGATAACCCTAACATGTCTGTTAACACAAGTCATGATTTTGAAGAAATTCAATTCAGTAGTAAAGAAATTGTAATTAAAAAAGGAGAATATTCAGCTTATACTACATTTACTCCTAGACCTAATCTTGGAAAAATGACTACTGAAAGTGAACAAACACTAAACATGTACATTTCAACTAATAACTATCTTACAAAAGATAGTACGATAACAATTACTAATGATGATGCAGGCCAATTAGAAGGTGAAGGTCCTTCAATTACAAATGTATTGCCATTTTTAACCACTGGTAAAAAAGAACTCATAGCTGTCACATATTTTGAAACAGACATAGAAGTTTCAAGAAAGACTGGCACTAGTACCTTGGGTACATCCGATAGAGAACTTGTCACCGTTACGGTTCCAGTAACTGCCAAGCAAGATTATGAAATTAACTTTGCGTCATCAAAATCAAATACTGTTTCTCCAATTAATCCAATAATGAAAAAAGGTGAGAACGTTGCATTGGTTTTTGGAAACACAGGAACCATTTCATCCGCGGATCCAATTTCGTTTTATGTTACAGATAATCGAGGAGTTAAAACGTATACTGGGAATCCTATAGGACCTGTGAAGGATGATCTGGTGTTAACTGTAGAGCCTTTAATTCCTCAGATTTTGGCTGAACATGAATTTCCAATTATTGCATACCTTTTAGAAAATGAAGGGGATGACGAAGAAAGTACAGCTACTACTGACGATGAAGAAGAGGAAAATGGGCGAATAGGCGTATCTTTTTTTATTGAAGACTCTGTACTGACTCTATCTGCAAATAATATCGTAGACTCTGAACCTGAAATAATTAAAAAAAATCAACCATATGTAATAACTAATTTATTTGCAAAAGAAGTTGGAACTGCAATTCTATCTTTTCAAGCAGGTCAGTTTGAAGGAACAATGAACATGATTAGTAGTACTACAGATCCTGCAAAAATGCACATGTCCTTTACAAAAAATCTTTTGACCAATACTGAAAGTCTAGCTACGATTCAATTACTAGATTCTGTTGGCAATCCTGTATTTGCAAAAAATGATATTTTAATAAAAATAGTCTCAAATAATGAATCTATTTTAGAAATGCCTAAAACTGTGACAATTAAAAAAGGAGAATATTTTAACACAATAAAATTAGAATCACGAAACGAAGGATTGATAGAAGTTGCATTGCTCTCTGAAGATCTACCTTTAGCAAAATATAATATACAAGTTGTAGACATTACCCCAACTATTTCTCTTGATTTAACTGGAGGTATGAACTGGAATGAACGCATAGAAGCAAAACTATCTGTGGCTATTCCAGAGGTGGATGTTCCATTACATGGATTTAATGTTAATTGGAACATAGATGGAGGAGAAACACTGAAAATCGATAATATGACAGATATTGATGGAATTGCAATAGCTCAGATTCTTGCTAATGATAAAGAAGTTGTAACTATTTCAGCTGATGTCTCAGGAAATGGTTTTAGTTCTTCTTCTGCATCTGCACTTGCTGAGATATTAAATAAACCTCAAGTAATAGTAGAACCGACAAAACAATGGTACGAATTTGATGAATCCACTATAATGTTAATTGTAATTCCAATATCTGTAATTGCAGCATTATTTGTTTTGAAACGTATTGGTAGATTGGATGCTATAACTGAGAAATTTGGAATTGGAGAAAAATTTGAAGGAATCAAAGAAAAAATATCAAATTTACGAAATCGATAAAAATTTTTAAATAATTTGATATGACTAATTGTAATTTATTATTAAAAAAGAACAATCTAAATTGTCATATAAACGGAGTAAATTATGATTGAATCCGTATTAAATTATGATCATATGGGGATTATGCTGGCTCTTGTAATGTTGATAATTGGTTCAATGATCGATATTTGGAAAAGGGAAATTCATGATTTTTACTGGATTGTATTTGGTGTTGTTGGATTTTTACTGATTTTTATAAATTCTGATTTACTGCCATACCTACTTAATATCGGAATAGCATTAATCATTGCACCATTTGTTATTTTTATATGGAGAATTGGATTGTTCGGGGGTGCTGACGCATTTGCATTAATTGCATTGGCAGTTATTGCACCCATGGCAACATTTTCTGAAAATCCAGTTACTCCATTTTCAACGTTATCAAATGCTGCAGTATTATTTATCATCCCATTTATTGTAAATATTATGCGAAATCTAATTGCCATCATAAAACATGAAAATATTTTTGAAGGCTTTGAAGAAAATAAATTTAAAAAGATATGCGCAATGCTAATTGGATACAGGGCAAAAAATCCAAAATTTTGTTTTTCTCTTGAAAAATTAGAAAACGGTAAAAGAAAACTGAACTTTACAATCCATCATGCTGAAAATGAAGAGTATTGTGCAACACCCAATACTTGGATAACACCTGGGATTCCGTACCTATTGCTAATTACCGGCGGTTTTATCTTACAATTATTTAGCGGGGATCTTTTGCTTAGTTTGATTATTCGTTAGGCAAAAACTGTTAAAATCATGCCTAATTTTGAATCTGTAACACGTAATAACATACATTCAGTTATGTTTCAAATATTGTAACAATTTCTAATGACAGCAGAGTCCTTAGAGGAGAACATGTTTGCATTGGATAATCCCATAAATGAACTAAATCGATTATTGATAAAGTACGATTTAACTCCAAATCAGGCTAAAGTGTATCTATATCTTAGTAAAATTGGCATCAAAACTGCCTCTGAGATATCAAAATCACTTAAAATTCCAAGAACTGAGACATATCATTTACTTAGTACATTACAACAAAAAGGAATAATTTTTTCAGTTTTTGGTAAGCCTACAAAATTTAATGCAGTTGGTATTGATGAATCAATTGCAATTTTAGTTAACAATGAAAAAAATAGAATTAATGAGCTAGAGACAGGAAAAGCAGACATTGTAAAATTATGGAAGACAATTCCAAAATATATTGGAAACAAGGACAAATCTGAAGATAATAAATTCCAAACATTGCAGGGAAGAAATTCTATTTTAGTAAAATTAGAACAGCTTGTAAAAGATTCTACAGAAAATATACTTGTTTTGGGAACAGAGTCTGATTTTAAAAGATTTTATCATACAAATTTTATTGATTTACTCAAAAAAACAAAATCTGAATTAAAAATTCTTACAGATTCTCCAAATAAGAGTTTACATGTTTTTGAAGAACTATCACATAAATATATTAAAAAACTAGATGATAAAAATAGAGAAGACTTTTGCTTTATAATTAAAGATGACAATGAAGTACTATTCTTTATCAGTAATTCAGAAGTAAAAGATATGACTGCAATATGGACAGATTCTAAAA
>CAZQXU010000104.1:0-4188 GCA_964597385.1 uncultured Nitrosopumilaceae archaeon
TAAATTATAACCTTTGATTAAATCCTAATTGAATCTAAATTTAAAAAATATTTTTGAACATTTTTAGAGATAAGAACATTAGTTTTAGTACTAGAGCATACTAAATTAAGCATGGTAACAGATGAGAGTACGAGAAAACTAAAATGTAAAAAATGTGGATCAAGATTCAAGTATCCTGAAAGACTAGAAAAACATCAAGAGATTGCACATAATAAGAAAAAGGAAAAATGTAGAGCATGTGGTTCTGAGTTTCATTCCATTGAAAATCTAAGAAAACATAAAAAAATTTGTAAGGGCAAAGTTTGACATAACAGTTACAAACAAAAGCCTAGTTTTCATAGAGATTTACTGTAACTTTTGTAGTCCATGGCACAAGTTCATCTGGAAATATCACCAATAACCCACTATCTTTTGTAATGTTTTTACATGTGCCGCTGTAGCTTTGTTTGTTTTGTCCAAAACAACCTGATTCTTTGTAATAATCAAAGTTAGAATTTGCAAAATACTCACGCTGTATAGGTGATGAGACAAAATATACATCAAAACCTAAATCTTTGTTATCTGTTTTTATGCTATAATCATAGGATGTGATATTTTTGGATGTACAGATAGGGAAAAATTGCACATAGCCATTTTTAATTTTTAATTGTTGTTTGAAATTATCATAGTTTTGGTTTTCAATATCGGGATATATTGAAATATCAGGATCTGGGCTTAGTTGATTTCCTTGTACATATTCTATCTCGTGTCTGATATTATCTACTGCTTTTCTATATAGCATGGGCTGCCATTCTTCTTGGCAATCACTAAATTCATGTTTTAATTCAACATACGATTTTCCATTTATTTTTTGAAATTGATTTTCGTTATAGTCTTTAGATTCTGCTGTAAATATATGATTAGTATTTTGTTTATCAGATTTGTACCAGGAGTTTGTCACTTCAAATATAATATTTTTAGATTGGCTATTCCACTCTGATAGTAAATGAACATACACAGAATATTTGTTTATCACATGTTGAGTGTCAGATAGAAAAATCAAATGACCAAAAAACGCATTAAAAAGAATTATAGAAAATGCAATTACAGGAATTATGATATAAAATATTTTTTTCATGATATAGATGATAAAAATAGGGCAATAAAATGGATTCACTAGATGTAAAACAAGTTACAAAATCATTTAGTTATTCAAGAATAGAGTGAATTAAAACAGGTTATTAATCAACAAAAAAATGAAAAATCATGAAAAGAAAGATAGTATCGCAAGAGATCACTCCATCTGAATGGTTGTCAATAAATCAATTTCTTTACGAGGTAAAACAGATCAACAGTACAACTGTATCTGTATACTACCCACATGGAAAAGGAAAAGAAACCATTTCTATGTTAAAAGAAACAAAAAGAAATGAACAGATTGAAAAAATCGAATCAAAAATAGAAAATAGAATCATAGAACTTAGAAAAAACCCATCATCTACAGGCACATTTACAAAAACATTCATTATTTTTGGATGGATTGAGAAAGATCAAGTAATTTTAAAAGAAATTGGAATTTCAAAAGAATTACCATATATTTACATGGTAAGCAAAAGACCATTTCTAAAACCATTTTATGATGTTTTAAAAACACAAAAAGATATTTTGTTAGTTATACTTGATCAAAAATCAGCTCAAATACAGAGATTTCACGGAACAGAGATCGTACAAGAATCTAAATTAAAAATAGATTTACGTGGAAGACATAAAAAAGGAGGTCAAAGTCAAGGTCGATTCTTAAGAGCAAGACAAACTAAGATTCATGTTTTTTATAAAAAAGTTGCAAAAAAGATCAAAACAATGGATTCTGACTCAGAATTAATCCTAATTGGCGGAAGCGGTCAAGCAAAAACAGAGTTTTTTGATGAGATAAATTCAGAGTTAACAGAAAAATGCAGATTTGTAGAAAACATTTCATTTTCTACATCTAAAATTGATTTGTATAAAAAAATAATTCAACATTTGTATCAACATAGAAAAAAACATGTTGAAGAGACCATTGAAAAATATGAAAAATTGGTTAAAGAAGGCTTAACTGCAAGAGTAAATTCTACCATCTACAAAGCGTTGGAACAAGGAGCAGTAGATACTCTAATTGTTTCTACACAATATCACACTTCAACTAATTTTAGAAAAATAATGAAAATGCTTGAAATTGCAAAACAAATGTCAACAAAAATAGAATTTGTATCATCTCCAAAAATAATTAAAAAATTAGAGAAAGACGAGTCAATATTGGCCATTTTACGATATAAGATAAAATAATTAATAAAATATAGGCACAAAAAAATTGAATACAACTTCAGATTTTTTAAAATTTAATGATCTCAATTTTCATGTGAATCTCAATTTTGAAAAATAGATTCAAGTTTATTTACAATATTAAATAAAAAACATTGTGAGTCTAAATCAATTAGGAATTTCATCTGAACAATTAGAAAAAGATATGATTCAACAAAAACCATTTCTCTTGTTTGACCTTAGAACCAAAGAAAGTTTTGAAAAATCTCATGTGTCAGGCTCTGTTCATGCTGTATGTGATACTAATGCTAAAGAAAAGATATTACCAAAAATTCCAAAAAATGCCAAAATTGTTTTGATATCAGAGCCAGAAGAATATGCTAAAGAAACAGCACTAATGATGAAATCGTTTGGACTAGATGTTTACTTTTTAATTGGTGGTTTTTCTTCGTGGAAAGGAAGTTTATCTACAGGAGATACTGGGAAAATGATTTTAGCAGATAGTCTTGCCCAAAAATTAGACGAGGTGTTCTTACTTGATGTCCGAAATAAAGATGAGTATTCAGAATATCAAATTCCCGGGAGTGTAAACATTCCTTTAAACAATCTTTTTGATGCAAAGACGATCTCCAGTATTCCAAAAGACAAAGAAATTGTAACCATATGTCCCCATGGTAATCGTGCAATGATTGCAAGTTTTGCTCTAGCAAGAGTGGGAATTGATTCAAAAACACTTGCCGGTGGATTAGCTGGATGGAATCAAGTTCTAAAGCCCGTAACAGTAGTAAAAGAACCAGTACAAATTATTCAAGTACAAAAAATTGGAAAAGGATGCCTATCTCACATTGTAGAATCAAACGGAGAAGCAATTGTCATTGATCCATTGTATCCTTTTGAAAAATACATAGGTATTGCAAAAGAAAAAGGGTTTCAAATTATCAAAGTGATAGACACTCACCAACATGCAGATCATGTATCTGCAGCAAAAGATCTTGCCAATGCGACCAGTTCAAAACTATATCTCTCAAAATATGAGGGATATGTCTTTGATGCAAATTTTATTGGTGATACAGACCAAATACAATTTGGAAAATCAATTCTTCGAATCATTCATACTCCTGGACACACACCTGGTAGTCTCAGCTATGTAGTAAATGAAAAATATGTTTTCACGGGAGATATATTGTTTGTAGAGTCAATTGGGCGACCTGATCTCAGAGATAAAGTAGAAGAGTTTACAGATGATCTTTACAACACACTACACAACAAACTGCTTAAACTTCCACAAAACACAATGGTATTTCCTACACATCATAGTCAAGATGTAAAACCAATTAACGAAGCATTTTACGCAACAATTGAACAATCAAAGAAACTCCCTTGGCTTGATATACCAAAGCAAGAGTTCATCAAAAAAGTGGCTTCAATAACGCTTCCAAGACCAATGAATTACCAAAAAATCATTTCAGTAAATAAAGGAGAATTAGAATTAAAAAAATCTGAAATTCCAGATTTGGAGATAGGTCCAAACAGATGTGCTATTGATTCAAGCTAAAAGATTCTTAGAACATGTTGTTTTTTATAATTCAGTAATTTCAAAGATGAGAATCAACTTTACATAGATAAGTTATCTTGTATTTTATACAATGAAGAATCAATGCCTATTTACAATCAAACATTAAAGGAATTATTACCACTTTCTTTGAGATCTACTCCTGCTGTAAGCATTCGTAAAGAGAACAAAATGTGGATAGCAACATGCATGTTAATGCATTATTTAGAATCATTTACAGATTCTCTTGTTGTTACAGGAGAAGATGAAAAGCCAGTAGGGGTTATTGGTGGCAGAGAAGTAATTGAGAATATTTTTAAAAATCCATCTTCAGATTTTTTTGATAAAACTACAGT
>CAZQXU010000105.1:0-4058 GCA_964597385.1 uncultured Nitrosopumilaceae archaeon
TTTTAATGACTATTCGTCATCTAGAATTATCCAAGATAATCCCATTATAGATTCCCAAGCAGGTGGGGCATCAGTGTTATTTGTCATACAATACAATTACAAAATTTACTTAAAACATTCGCGTATGAATCATACATAGAAATCATCAGCACACCCTAAATACTAATTTTGAAAACTAATACCAATTGGAACTCTCACCAAGTACCTAATCGGTTTTGGTCTTAAGTTCCAGTTAAAATTTTTCTGTAAATTTTGATTTTTAGGCATACAGCATGCATTTTTTAATAGATGTAAAATATGATTATCATATGTCAGAGTACAAATTAGAGAGATGGGATCTTTCAGAGCTGACAAAGGATCCAAAGAGCCCAGAATTTCAAAAACAAATTAAAGAATTAGAGGAAATGGCAAAAAAATTTGAAAAAATAAAATCAAAATTAGATCCCAAAATGTCATCAAAAAAATTTATGGACATATTACATGAAGTTGAAAAGATTTCTGAAAAAATGAGCAAAATTGGAGGATATGCATCACTACAATACTCTGCAGATACACAATCAGATGAAGCAACGTCACTAATTACTAGAATGTCAAAATTAGGTTCAGAAATTTCAAATAAAATTTTATTTTTTGATTTATGGTGGAAAACCCAAGTTGATGATAAAAATGCAAAAAGACTGATTAAAGACTCAGGCGAACTTTCAGAATATCTCAGCCATAAAAGACTATTTGCAAAATATGCTTTATCAGAACCAGAAGAAAAGATCATCAACACTTTAGATGTTACAGGGATTTCTGCCTTGGTAAAATTGTACGATAAGATGACTAGCGCATACGAATACAAAATGAAAGTTGGTGGAAAAACAAAAACAATGACACGTGAAGAAATTACGAATTACATTAGAAGTACAAATGGAAAAATCAGAGAGACCGCATACAAGACAATTTTAACAAAATATACGGAAAACAAGGGAGTAAATGGAGAGATATATCAGAACATTGTTTTGAATTGGAAAGATGAAGGAATTGAAATTCGAGGGTACAAGTCACCAATATCTATGAGAAACATTGGAAACGACGTAGATGATAAAACCATAGAGTCGCTTCTAACTGTATGTAAAAAAAATTCCCCAGTATTTCAAAAATTCTTTTTACAAAAAGCAAAAATGCTAAAATTGAAAAAATTACGCCGATATGACCTGTATGCTCCGGTAACAACTCACATGAAAGAGAAAAACTATCAATATGATAAATCAGTAAAGCTTGTTTTTGAATCACTTGGAAAATTTAGTCCAAAATTAGAAGGATTTGCAAGAAAAGTCTTTGATGAAAAACATGTAGATTCATCCATAAGACCCGGAAAAAGAGACGGTGCATTTTGTAGTACGTTAACTCCAAAGATCACACCATATGTTTTAGTTAATTTTACTGGAAAAACCAGAGATGTTTTTACACTAGCTCATGAGTTAGGTCATGCTGTTCATAGTCAAGCAGCACAAGACAGATCAATTCTTGTTCAAGATGCTCCGTTACCTCTAGCTGAAACCGCATCCACTTTTTCAGAATTATTACTATATGATAATTTATCAAACAAAGTTACTAATGATGAGAAAAAAATAATGTTAGCTGAAAAAATTGACGACCTGTATGCGACAATCATGCGTCAAGCGTTTTTTACTATTTTTGAAGTATCAGCACATGAACAAATTGGAAAAGGAACAATAGTTGATGAGATTTCAAAGACATATCTTCAAAATCTAAAAGAGCAGTTTGGAAATTCAGTTGTCATCTCAGATGATTTTTCAATAGAATGGAGTTGCATACCTCATTTTTACCATACACCGTTTTACTGCTATGCATATTCATTTGGAAATTTACTTGCATTAGCATTATTTCAAAGATACAAAAAAGAAGGAAACGGTTTTGTTTCATCTTATATTGACATCCTAGCTGCAGGTGGCTCAATGAAGCCAGAGAAATTGTTGGCAGAGCATGGGTTTGATATCAGATCAGAGAAATTTTGGCAAGACGGGTTTGACTATGTCCAAAACCAAGTAAAAGCACTTTCAGCATTAAATTAGATTTTTAATAATATGGGGCTGGCAGCCCAACGCATGGACTGCCAGCTTGTTCCCCGAACGGTTTGAATTCGATGTCAATTGAAAGTTCAAAATTATCTGATTTAAATGTTTGAAACTATCCCCAGTCTATTTTTCTTGATTTTAGTTTTCGAATAGAGCCAGCTAAAATCCCAACAGTAATCCCAATATGATAAAGAAAGTACAAAAAGACTTCAAAAGTGCTAGGAGTTAGATCAGTGAATCTGCTAAGGCCAGTCAGCAGTAAAATAAGCAAGCTAAAAAACAAAACAAAAACTTTTGTGGCTCCATGAATTGGGGCAAATTTCATCAATACAAAAGTCATGACAGTTACAGAGATTGCAAGGACTGCCAAGAATCCAACATTCAATCCAAATACTAGAAAAATTAGAGAGGTAATCTCTACAGAATTATTTGCTTGAAAAATGCTAGAGATGTCAATTTTTTCAGTGGATGCAAATCTAGGAACACTCAAGATTGCATTTGCAAGAAACAAGAAAAATAAAGAGACAGAAACAGTCTTTACGTGATTTTGTAGACGTGGAAATCGCAAGAGAATTGCTTTTCCTAAAATAATTCCTTGAAAAATCCCAATCCCAAATGCGCTTGCTATTGCAGCTATTGAAAATATAGGATTTTGAAAGACTTCAACTAAGTATGGAACTAGGACCACATCTAAAAAATAATTTAAATTGTAATATTAGGTACCAGATAGAGAGTTTTAGTAAAATTAGCAAAAAAAATTCATCAAAGATAAAAGACTTGATGAACAAAAAGAGAGTAAATTTAATAATTTCATCATAAAAAAGTCAAACCTATGCAAAAAATCTGGATTTTGTTTGGATTGATAGGTATGTTAATTGGCATGACAGGTTATGCATATTCACAAGAAACTAGTCTTGCCACATTTCAAGAGACGGCACAAATAATTATTGATAAGAGCATATCTCAAAATGTCACAGCCTCAATTGCCTTACAAAGTACAAGTATTCAAGAGATAAAAATCCCAGCAGAACTGGAGCAAAAAATTAGAGAAGATAGAAGGATTACAGCAATAGTCGTAACAAATGAGAATCACTGTATTTTAGGAGTTTTTGACAAATCTTGTATTATCATAAATGTTGCAAGAGACCCAGAAGACAAAGGCATTTTAGCAATACAAAACACTACAAAAAGAGTAGCATCATTGTTTATCGATGATGTGAATAAGGCATTAGATACAGAAGCAAAATTTCATTCAGTATTCATTCAAAGTGGAGATGAAACAAGTAAGGCTCTAGAAACATCTGGGTCTATTTCAGGTAAAGGAACTGTATCTGCAGTGTATACAATGCCTATGGAAGATACTGCTTCAATGTATGAAAAGATCTCAGCAATGCTTCTTCCACGAGAGATTAGAGACAGAGGCGGATTTTATGATATAGCAAAGAACTTATCAAAAGAAGAAAATGCAAAGGTAACATTCTCCATAATACCAATAGAAAGTAAATCATTATTACAATTAAAATTATCAGTGGATTATCCAAATACTGCCTCATCAATAAATCAAATCAGTCCATTAGAATTGTTGAAAACAAATGAATTGAAAAGATCAGAATACTTTTCATCAGGATTTTATCCATTAAATTCAATATTACAAGTAGTAGTACTATCACCAGAATCAACTAACGTATCAGACGTAAGAGGAAATATCGTACCTTCACAATTAGTCGATGGTGAAAAAATTCCTACTGAAATTACAAAAGAAGGATGGATTTTTGACCCTGAACAGGGAAAGAGGATTCAAGGGAAATTTATTTTTGGGGAAAGAAAATCAATTGATAAAAATGAATTAATTTTTTCATTAGGCGGTAACCAGTTATCTACGCCTAAAATTGAAACGTCATTTGATGAATCAATTGTGATTGTAATAATAATTTCAGTTATTGCAATTGGTGCTGCAATATATTATCTTAAAGG
>CAZQXU010000106.1:0-4018 GCA_964597385.1 uncultured Nitrosopumilaceae archaeon
AAATATGTTTTGTGAAAGATATACCGTTTGACTTTCATGGTGCAAAGTTTACAATCAAGGTTTTGACTTCTGAGACAAATGGTATCTATACCATTTTAGATGTGATTCATCCTCCAAATTTAGGACCGGCATTGCACATGCATCCCAAAGGCCCTGAAACCTTTTACATAGTTGACGGAGAGTATGAATTCATTTTAGATGATAAAACAATAATGGCAAAAACTGGAGATATGATTTTTGTTCCAAAGGGAAAGCCACACAGGTTTGTAGTAGGAAAAAATGGCGGTCATGCACTTGTAATTAGTCCGCCGGATCTAGAGTTTTACTTTTACAAGGTTAGCGAATTACTTGCAAAAGGAGTTGTATCATATGAGACTGAATCAGACATTGGAAAGAAATATGGCCAGATTTTCTTAGATAGTTCAAAACACTGGAATTAATCAATTATTTTTTGGGGTTTTTTGAATCTCTTTCTGAAATTAAAAATTCCAACTTTTTATGCAAATCATCCAAGTTACGTTCCAGTCTTCTTAGAGTTTCAATCAGGGCATCAGATTTAGACTCTTCAAGTTCTTTGGTTACAGATTCCTTATGTTTCTCAAGTTTTTTGATTCTTTGCTCTGTCTCAAAAACGGCAGTCTGTAACGCCTCAAAATCATTTTCAAAACCCAATTTATTGATTTTTGGAAAATTCTTGACTTAAAGATTTTGCAATTGTTGAAAATTACATTAAATGATTAAATTCAGAAAACATTATCATGATAATTCCAATAGTTACATCGATGATAAAATGAATAATGCCAACAATGAGACAGTTTTTTCCTAATTTTGGGTCATCTTTTTTTACAATAAAGTATGAAACTAGACCTCCAATAATTCCAAAAATAATTGGCAAAACATACCATGCCTTTGATCTTCGTTGTGGTTCGCTCATAATATGACAGGGATAACAGAATAAACTTAAGGATTTGGTTGTTCGGATCGAATTAGTTGGATAAGGCGTTCGATGTTTTTGATGTCATTTAATTCATTATTTAGAAGAGATTCGTATCTTCTCATCTCAACTAAAGAAGTGATATTTCTTAGGGCTTCTTGAAGCTCTGAAATCTTTGTTCTTGTGACATCAGCCCAAGTTGCAAGCATCTCTAATGCCTCTTGGATATCAGATTCTTTCATATTATTCCATAGATGATCTTTTAGATTAATTTTATCATTAGAATGCCAAAAGGACAGATTATTATGAAAAGAGAGTTAAAATCTAAAAGTGGGAAAAAATAACAAAAGAAAAAGTTTGCATGTGTTGTAAATCAAAAGATAATCTTCAAGTCAGCATTAATCTCCTTACCGATCCGGCTTATCTTTGTAGTAAGTGTATTTCAATTCCATATCGTAAAAATAAGAAATAGAAATTTTTCTCATTCCTTATTGTAATGATTACGCTGACCTTTTGATGTCATTTTATCTAACAAGACCAAACGAGTAGACATACCATAAAGATCCTATCAATAAGAATAGAATCACTGCCACGCCTCCAATCATTTTTGGATATTTCTTATGAAAAATTTTCTTCACAATTGCCCAAGTTACAAAGTATATAATCAAAGACAAAACCACAGTTCCGCCTAATGTCATAAGAATTACAAGTATGAGCATATTCTCAAAGAAATTACCTTGGTTTACTACCGAACAATATTGTTCCACCAGAGAATGCTCTATTGGAGAATAATGTAACTGACCTCCGCTCCAATCTGTTACTTTTATTTCGTTAGTTGGAACTACACATTTTTTATCAGAATACCCTCCTTCCATTTCATTATTGTAATTGAAATAACATAGACCGTCTTTTTCTTTTTCAACGTTTATACTCCAACTGCCAAATTCAGTGGTTCTACGATAATCTCCAACAACACACTTTTCCAATGATACCGAATCCAATTGAGAAAAACTATTTTCAATTGGAATTAATAATAAAATAAGCATCAAGAATAAAAGAAAAAATTTCATTGCATCTGATATTATGATCTTATTTTCTTAAGCATTACGACAACGTAGCATATCTTCCCGAACAAATCGGGAGGATACCATTTTTATTCTCTATCGATGTATTCTTCGATTCCAGGAGGTGTTGGTGCTAATCCTTTTCTCTTTCTGATTTCTGCAATTGCAGTTGTAGCAATAGATTTTGGAAGTTCAGTCCATGCCTTAAAGGAAGTATTCCATGTTGCACGTCCTGCTGTTTGTCCTCTCATTGCTTCAGATAATGTAAATGTCTCAGATGCTGGAATCTCGCCAACGATAATACTTGCAGCTCCTTTTTGTTGCATGTCAAGTACCTTACCACGTTTGCCAGAAAGTACAGTAGCTACGTTTCCTACCAAGTCAGTTGGAACCCTTACCTCAATTGCAAGCATTGGCTCAAGTATTGTAGTTCCTGCAGTTAGTAATGCGCCCATACAAGCACGTCTAGATGCCGGTCCAAGTTGTGAAAGACCACGGTGTGCCGTATCCTCGTGAGGTACAAAGTGAGTAAAGATGAATTTGCAGTCCCTCATCTGCTCTTTGCAAAGTGGGCCTTCTTTCATTACTTCCTCAAATCCAGAGTTAATAGAGTCAGTTGACTCTTGAATAAACTGGACACCTTTTGTTCCATTGATCATTACGTTTCCACGTGGGTCTAGTTTCATAATTCTCTTAATTGTATCAGTATCCCATCCTGCACCCTTTAGAAGGTCAGCTACTACTTTCTTGTCTTTCATGTCACTGATTTCACCAGTTCTAAGCATGTGTGCTATAGCTGGCTCCAATGGCTCTACTTTCATGAAAATCTTGTTGTGTCTGTTTGGAGATTTTGACATGACTGGCTCACATGTTCCTTTGACGGTTTCTCTGTAATTGATAAGTGGCTCAGATGTAATGATTTCTACTTTGGCGTCTTGAATTCTATGTGTTGCAACATCAAGGTGTAACACACCCATTCCAGCTACTAGTGTTTCGCCAGATTCTTCATCGATTTTTACTACAAGGTTAGGATCCTCAATTGTTAGTTGTTTGAGAACCTCGACAAGTTTTGGCAAGTCCTTTGGATGTTTTGGTTCTATTGCAACTTGCACAACAGGTTCTGATACATATTTGACTCCTTCAAACATTGGAATTCCTTTTACAGATGAGATTGTATTTCCTGCTCTAGCTTCTGTTAATCCTAATAATGCTGGAATGTTTCCTGCACCCAATTCACCAACTTGTTCTCTTTGGTTTCCCATGAAAAAGTTTACAGATTGGACTCTGCCTTCTCTTTTTGCATCAATGATGTTTACTGTTTGTCCGTCCTTTATTGTTCCAGAAAACAATCTGCCAATTGCAACAGGACCTGCTGCAGGATCTAATACCATGTTGACGACCATCATTATTGTTGGCCCATCATCACTGCATGCCAATAGTGCTTTACCGATATCAGATTCAAGATCACCTTTCCAAATTTGAGGAATTCTATACTTTTGAGCAACGTGTGGTGGTGGAACGTGTTTTACTACCATTCCCAATACTGCATCAGCCAATGGAGCTCTTGCTACCAAGTCTTCTACTTTTTCATTTTTGTAAGCATCAATGACATCTTTGAATGTGATGCCTTTTTCTTTCATGATATCTACGTTAAATGCCCATTTGTCTTTGGCAGAACCAAATGTGACGCTGGCATCTTGGATAGATACTTTCCATTTGTCTTTGTATTCAGGTTCAGCATAAGTGTCAACTAGTTGATTAAAGCTAGATACTACACCTGCAAGTGTCTCTTGCATTTTTTCTGGTGTCAATCGTAATTCTTTGATTAGTCTGTCTACTTTGTTGATAAATAAAACTGGTCTTACTCTTTCTTCAAGGGCCATTCTTGTTACAGTCTCTGTCTGGGTCATAATTCCCTCGACTGCATCACATACTACAGTTGCGCCATCGATTGCCCTAAGACTTCGAATTACCCTTCCACTGAAATCTACGTGTCCAGGTGTATCAATCATGTTAATGA
>CAZQXU010000107.1:0-3976 GCA_964597385.1 uncultured Nitrosopumilaceae archaeon
TATAATTTCTGTATCATTTAATTGAATTTGAGATAGTTGATTTTTTGAAATATTAGAAAATTTAGCTGCAAGTGTAATTGATTCTGTAGTTTCATTTCCACCAAACAATGTAGTGTGAGCTAAAAGAGAATATGTTCCTGTTTGATTAATTGGAACGTAAAGTACGGTAGAATTATTATCTTTGTTTTTTACTGGATAGAAACCTCCTCCTTGACTAAAAACAGAATTACCTAACCAATCAAGTGACGGCCAGCCAAGAAAATGACCAAAAACTCCTGAGGGCATATTGGATTGAATTATTCTTCCTTTAGGATCAACAACAAATACTGACAAGTTTGTGTCATCAGATTTCCAAGACAGTTCTATTGCTGCAGAATTTATTGTATTATCGCCTACATCAAAATAATATTGACGCCAATCACCTGCCATGTATCTATTTGTCATATCAAAAGCACCTTTGACATAACCATTACCATAAAGAATATCATTACTTTGCGTTCCATTAATTAATACAAGTGAATCTTTTTGATTAACAGATTCTTTAACAACAAATGATACTGGAGCATTTACAGTATGATTTTTTCCTTCAAATGATATGAACCCCTGATAATTTCCAGTTTGAAAATTATTTGGTACAATTAATGAGACATTTAATTTTGCAACATCGTTTGCAGGAACAGTAATTTTCTCAAACTCTGGCCAAATTACAGACCATTTATCTTTTTGATAATAGCTTGCAGATAAGGTATAGTCCATTGAAGTTGAATTTTGTTTTGTATCACCTAGATAGTAAGAATATCTTGTCGGAGTAGGATATACACCAACTAGCGGAGTTCCATTAAATTTTTCGTTTGGTTCAGAAATTCTAAGTTCTTGAACTGTTCCCCATGATCCAGCTCTGCTAACCATTGATAATTCATTGCTAGATACATTGGTGTCATTATTTTTATCAATCCAATCATAAAGATATAATGAAGAAATTTTCATGTCATTGGCATAAAGAGTATCTGTTTTGTTCATAAAATTATCAAATGGAAAATTAAGATTCAATATCATTAATGATGACTCTGTAGGAATTGGATTGTTATCAAAAAACTCACCTAACTCTTTAGGATTTTTGACATCAGATAGTTTGATGTAATTTGGAATAAATGCGTCTGATTTGTTTAATATTGGATCTTTTTGTTGTACTTTCGTTTTTCCATCATATAGAGTATTTTTGATCAAAGATATTGTAGTTGGCTTGATTGATAATTGAATTGGTTCATTAGTTGGGTTTTCAATAGTAAAAGTTGTTTTACTGCGTTCTCCAGGATGTAATTGGCCTGCAAACCAACTCGTCATAGGCATGGTTTTTGTTGGAAATTCAAATTTCTCAAATCCTATAGATGTGGAGTTAATTGTTTCAAGTGGAGATTTTAAAATTTCTTTGATATTATTATATGATGCATCATTGTGAACAATAAATTTTCCATCTTTACCGTTTACAAAACTTAATGCTGTATTTGCATCTACTAGTCCAGATCCTTGAGTAAATGGATCATTTTGAAGATCCTTAGCAGTAGACATTAAAATATTTTTGATTGTAAAGGAATCATATTCTTTTGATTGTTTGTTTAGTCCTTCCATCAGAAGTGCTGCACTTCCAGAAACCAGAGGCGCGGCCATACTAGTTCCTCCAAATAATGAAAAAGATTCATCCTTTGAATCTTTTTTTGTTTTAATAACATTAGACGGAGTAAAACCATGAGCACCGATACTCATCAGGTCAGGTTTTGGATCACCGATAATTCCTGGTCCTCTACTTGAAAAATCTACGACATCATTAAAATGAGAAGTATCATTACCAAATCTAGGTTGATTCTTAAAAGGACCATACCCAACAAAGACATTGTTTGTAGTTGCTCCTACAGATATTCCAAATGGAGATGAGTTTGGCATACCAATTGTTCCATATCCGTGTCCAGAATTTCCTGCACTAGAGACAATTGTTATTCCAGGATAATTATCATCAAGTGAATGAGGTGTAGCAAGTATGCTAAGTATTACAGAAAGTACATCCATTCCAGGTGCAGAATTAAATGATGGAAAGTTTGAGATTCCCCAGCTGTTTGAAATTATATCTACTCTTGGTTTTCCAGTAAAATTCCAGCTATGATCATTACTGTCAAATCCAGATAACCACAACCATGCATAAACAGTATCTCCTGCCCATAATGATTTTACAGGTACAATCTTTGCGCCTGGAGCAACTCCAGTGATTGTAAATTTACTTGTATTGTTGTAAATGTCATATGTCTGATTGCCTTTTGATGTAATAGAAGCAGTACTTGATGTCCCATGTCCTGCAAAATCAGTCATCACTCCAAAAAACATTCCCTTAGAATCAAATGCAGGCAATAAAGTACCGTTAATTGCATTGAGTGTCTTATCAATATGAGATGTTTTGTTTTGAATCACACCGTAAACATCTAGTACTTGAGCGCCAACTGTACCTGCACTGTAATCTGCTTTACCATCACCATTTGAATCATAAACAAGAAACTCTTTTCCACTTCCCAAAACAATTGGTTTTTCATCAGTAAAATCAAAATCATATTTTGGTTTCTCTCCAGATTTTAAATCAAATCTAGTATAATCTTCCCAAGAAGTGCTCATATCAGGAATTATAGTGTCATAAACTCCTGCGATATTAGAGTCCACTACAAGTATAGGTACCACTTGTATTCTAGCTAACGGTCCTTCCAAACTTCCCTGATACATTACTCCAAGATGATAAACTCCGCTTTTTGATTTGATATAATTTCTATTATCATTGCCAATTTTAAAATCACTATCTAATGTTCCATTAAAGATTGGAGCATTTCCAGATTGTGGAAAAAAAGAGTTGTAAATAGGAATTGTTGTTCCTTTACCTTTTTGAGAGATATTTAAAAAAATACCATCTCTTGTTTGATAAACAGACGAAGTCATTCCTTCGGGAAGTGGTTTTGTGTTGTTTCGTATGATTCCATCCTTGTCAATGAATGCAAAAAAAGTAGAATTTGTAAGAATTATTCCCTGCCCATCAGCATCAAGCATGATTGGATGATTGTTTTTGTCTCTAGCTAATGAATTCCTGATATCAAGATTTGAAAAATCTACACCAGTATCCACTATTCCAATTTTAATTCCTTCTCCACTAACGTCATACTTTGATTGCGCTAAAGTTGATCCAGTTATTTCTCCAATTCTTGATGCATCAGGAATAAATGTATTTGAATGAAAGTCCAGCTTAAAATCTTCAATCACATTATATCCTTTAGAAATTAAATTTGAGATTGATTTTTCTGGAAGTACTGCAACATAAAAAAATCCACCACTAGATTCAATCCCATAAAGCGAATTATTTTTTAAAAAAGTAGAGTCAACAGAACTTGTTCCAAAAATAATGTATCTTTTAAAATTATTTTGTTTAAAAAAATCTGAGTCTATTTTTATTATATCAGAATCAAATAAACCAGAATTGTCTATCAATATCTCATTTTCAAGAGGTAGATCACCACCTACATAAGCGTGAGAATTTACAAACAGTCCTGAAACAAGAAGAACGCTAAAAAGAATCGCCGCTTTGGGCATTATGATAAATTTTTTCTTTCTTGCATTATTATAACTATCTTCTACGTGCAAGTATTGCAATTTGAAGCGCTACAATAATTCCAATTGATGCTACAATTGGGAAAAATAAAGAGTTTAGCTGGGATGATGCCTCTTCAATGTTAGACACAGAATTAGATACCGAAGTTACACTTGCATCAATATTAGTACTAGCTCCCTCCAAAGTAGAACCAAATCCTTCAATTTCTGATTTTAATATGTCTAATTCATCTGATGTCTCTTTTAAAACCGAATTTAGTTCTATTATTTGATTTGATATTCCACCCAAATCCTGGCTTAGGACATTAGTTGCTACTGATGCATGAGATATTGTTCCTTG
>CAZQXU010000108.1:0-3969 GCA_964597385.1 uncultured Nitrosopumilaceae archaeon
CATGATGGGTTATGCTAACATGACAGGTCACAAAGATCATGGAATGAATCAAAAAATGATGAGTAACAACATGATTCAAGATGGAATGATGATGGGTAATATGACAGGAGTAATGCATGATAATATGATGATGGAGTTGATGAAAGACCCTAAAACAAGAGAAAAAATGATGGAGTTGATGAAAGAACACATTTCAGAGATGAATGACTTATTCTCTTCTAACTTATCGTATGATGAGTTTAATGTGAAAATGGCAGATTTAATGCAAGAACACATGCAATCAATGCAAGAGTTAATTCCTAATCATCAAATGACAGGAACAATGCTACACCCTTAAATAAAAAATTTAGTTTTCAATTCTATTAATTTATTTTGGTCTTGATTTTATCTTGGTGTTTTTTGATTAAGCGTTTCAATTCTACCTTTGAACTTTTCTTTATACAATAATCTACAAGATGTACAACAAAAGAATCTCTCAAAATCTGCAATTTTAAGAACATGTGGTTTGTCAGAAATTGGACCCTTACACAAATCACATGTCATTTTTAAAATCATATCTTTTGTGATTTTTACATCATGTTTTTTTGTTGATTTTACTTTTATATTCTCAAAATGTTTCTCAGTCTTGTTTTCAAGCATTCCAAGATCAATTATTGGTGAGATCGATTTTATCAATCCCACGTTTACCAATCTTTCATATCTAGCTTGAACCGTAGGCGTGCTTACTTTGATCTCTCTGGATATTTGTCGGAATGATTTTCTCCCGTCTTTAATCAATGATTCAATAATTGCAATATCAATTTCATCAGGCTGAAATGGCATATGGTTAATCCAAGTTGAGAATATTTATCATTTTACAATTGTAAAGTACACTATTATTGTATGTGTGGAATTATACATTATTCATGTCAAATCAAATCACAGTAAAAAAATCTCTTGTTATTACTTTGTTTGTATTGTTTTCATTAATTTTTGTTGGAGGTGTATTTGCAGCTACAAGTGAAATCGCAATCGGTGCTGGAAATGAATTATCCTATCCTTCATGGCTAGTAATTGCATACCTAGCTGGTTTATCAATGATAATTCTACCTTGTACACTGCCACTAGTGTTCATTATAGTTCCACTTAGCATGGGTAAGGGTGCAAAAAAAGGACTTGGCATGGCCATGTTATTTGGAGCAGGTCTTACAATAACAATTGCATTTTATGGATTTGGAATTGGTGCACTTGGTCAAACAGCAGATTTAGATCGTATTTCAGTTTTCATGTTTTTAATTGCTGGCATTGCAGCATTTCTTTTTGGTTTGTCACAGCTAAAGTTATTTGAATTAAAACTACCTACATACTCTGGTACTCCCAACTTTATTCAAAAACGTGGAGATTACTCAAAATCATTTTTCATGGGATTGTTATTAGGAAATGCAGGTGTTGGTTGTCCCAATCCTATGTTTTATTGGCTGTTAATTTACATCGCAGGAACTGGTAATATGGAGATAGGTGCAAGTCTAGGTGCAGTTCATGGAGTAGGAAGAGCAATCCCATTAGTTCTTTTGTCAGTCTTGGCAATCATTGGTGTAAATGCTACAAAAGGAATTACTACAAACAAAATAACAATTGAAAAACTTACTGGATGGATGTTGATAGTACTTGGAGCATTTTTAATAATTAATGGTATACCTGGGGGTCATGAATGGTATGAATCTACATTTGTACACATTGCATGGAATAATTTTGTTACAACTTTGTCTCTTCCTCCAGAATTTCATATTGGTCAGCATACTCATCATTATGATATTCAAATGCCACAAGAATTTGCTCCTGTCTTATTTAGTGCATTACTTGTGTTTCCAATAGTATGGTATTTTACTCGAAAAAAGGAAGTAACAACATGAAAGATCCTGTTTGCGGAATGGATGTTGGAGAAAAAGGTGATTTATTAGAATATGACGGAAAACAATATCGATTTTGTTGTGCTAGTTGTAAATGGGCTTTTGAGCAAAATCCTAAACAATTTATAAAATCATGACTGTGCTAGTTCTCACCACACCTGGATGCTCTAATTGTAGTGTTCTTGAAAAAATGTTAGATTGTCTAGGCATAAAATATGATGTTATTGATGTAACTGAAAAACCAGAATATTTGGAAAAATACCCAATATTTATGGCACCTGGTTTAGTGATTAATGGAAAACTAGAGTTTACTGGTATTCCAAAAAAAGAAGATCTGGAAAAGAAATTCTCTTAAACTCGCTAATGTTTTTTACTCTGTTTGTGATGGGATTTTCTAATGACTGATTATTCTATGAATGAAAAAATGATTCTTGTTCAATATGCTATTAAAAAATATGAAAATGAAGAAACTATAATTGAAAAATTAAAGACCATTTTAAGTGAAAAGGACATTCAAAGAAACATTGATACTTTAATTGGAACTCAGAGAGTAAGACGGATAGGACCAGAAATTCTTCAAAACAATGAAAGTCATACTGAAATTCCTGATCTGCCAGATAATCTAAAGCCAATAATTGACCAACTCTAGCGTTTGGAAATTCTTTTTACCATGGTATCAAGAAGCCATATGAGGTAAAATTGTTAGAAGAAATATTTGGTCAAATTGGCAATTTTACTCCAGCTGTTATTGCTGGACTTGGATTGACATTAGGAATCCAACACGCATTTGAAGCAGATCATATTACTGCTGTTTCTACTCAACTGACAAATTCTAATATGATTCAATCAAAAAAACAACTTTTCAAAAAAAGTCTAACAAAGTCTTCATTACTTGGTGCAATCTGGGGAGCAGGACATACCACTACTTTGATACTAGTTGGTTTGATAGTTTATGGTTTTACACTTACAATAAATAAAGAAATTTTTTCTGGATTTGAATTTTTAGTTGGATTGATGTTAATTTTATTAGCAATTACAAGAATATCAAATAAAAATATTTTAAAAATTAAACACAGACATCCTCATACACATAATGACGGTTCAATTCATTTTGATGAACACAATCATCATGACAATAATCACTCTCATAATCATAAATCATATTTAATCGGAATGATCCACGGTCTTGCTGGAAGTGGAACACTCATTGTCATGACCTCAGGCATGATTCTTAGTCTTCCTTCAGCACTGACATTCATCGGAATATTTGGATTGGGTTCTATCATTGGAATGTCTTTAATCGGAGGATTGCTTGGTATTCCATTTGGTATATCAAATAACACCAGAGCTAAAACAATAATGAAATACTTGACATGTTCTCTTAGCTTTGTTTTAGGCTTGTCTATCGTTTATCAAATAGGCATTATAGAGAATTTATTTAGATTTTAAAAGCCACGCAGTCCTTCTGGACGCATAATTTCTGGATGCTGCTTCATCCAATTTATTTTATCTAACATGGCTTGTTTGTCTTGTGGAAATGTACCCTTAATTGTATATGCGTTTGAACCATGATTTGCCCTAAAAATTATTTCTTCTTTGGTTTCTATCTGACTGATTAAATCATACAACTCCTCAAGTGCTTCATCATCACTAATTCGAATAAATGGCTCTCCAAATTTTTCCAAAAATTCTTGTTTGATTCCATTTTCTAAATAGAGAGTTAGGGCTCCTACATAATTTGGAGAACAAGCACTAATTACTTCAGCAGTTCCTCTAATGTGTTCTTTTGAATACGTTTTTCCACCCAATCCTAGAATTATCATGCATGACATTATGTAACCAGCATCTTTTGCTTTGTTCACAGATTTGATAATTGTTTTTGCAATTGCTCCTTTTGTTACTTTTTTCAAAACAATGTCAGAACCGCTTTCAATTCCCAAATACAACATATCCAACCCAGCATCATGCATTTTTTTTAGCTCTTCCGGAGTTTTCTTTAAAATGTTCATTGGCATTGCATAGCATGAAATTCTCTCAAGTTTAGAAAATTTTTCATAAAGATATTTTACAATTTTAATAA